>JAYUVA010000303.1:0-5186 GCA_043754375.1 Candidatus Kuenenia sp.
CTGTTTTCGTCAAAAAGTGGCAAAAGCAGGCTTTTATTCAATGCGCCCGAGTGGATTCGAACCACTGACCTACCGCTTAGAAGGCGGTTGCTCTATCCAGCTGAGCTACGGGCGCTTGTCATGAAAACACGGGAGTTCTGCGATTTTCGGCAACGTTGCGCATCATGACGACAACCGCAAAGGAATCACACCCATGCCAGCATCAGACACCAAACCGCGATCACCGTACCCCGAATTCCGGTTATTTGCTCACCAGAATGGAAAGTGGGCAAAGACGATGAAAGGGAAACAATGGCTCTTCGGCGTTTGGTCTGATTCCAATACGGGGCCTTGCAAAGTATCTCGATGAAGTGGACGAGATTCAAGCGGGCAGAGATTCCAGGAAAACGAGTGTCGTCCAAGTGTCGTTCCATGAATTGACGGTCGCGGAATTGTGCAGCCTGTTTCCTGAACTCCAGGAATCGCGCGTCATCTTTGAACTGACCAGCATAAACCGCTTCGAAGTCGCCAATTCTGAACCACACAAGCCACATCAATCACCAGGGAAATCAAATTGGCAATTGCCGCACGTGTTGGGCACGAGATTCTGTTTCCCACACCTAGAGCCACAGATCCGGACAGGGAAACGGATCCATGCCAAAAAGTGAATGGCGAGGTGAATGAAAACCAGAGAGCCGATCGTGGATTGGATCGGAGGCTCTTGGCGTTTTGAAGGCGTTTGGGGCGGCACATTTTCGAGACGTGCCCCTGTGTCTCCCGGATTGTATTATTTGACAAATCTACGCCGGAAAATACAATCGGTGAAAAGGGACGAAGATGGCGTGGTACGAATTTATCTGGCTGGACGACTTTACCGAGGGCAACATCGAACACCTCGCGCAGCACGGATTCACGCCGGAAGACTATGAGTTTGTGTTCGCAAATTACGAAGGTGAAGGGATCAGCGACTCGACCGGTAACCCGATGCGATTCGGGCACACTGAAGACGGTCGATCTGCGGCCATCGTGTTTGAGTGGATCGAAAAAGGATATCACCGTCCTTCCGGTGACGATGTTCCCAGTGCCGGAAAGGCAGAGTTAAAATGGCCAATACCCGACGAAAACCGACTGAGGCGGAAAAGATCCGATTGCGGAAAGCAATCGCGGCAGAATCGAAGCCGGAATCGATTGCCGCCAACGTCGCGAAAATCCAGAAGCTGCGAGCGGCAAAGCGGCAGGCTGGCAGCATCGCGCAGCAAGTCCTCGACTTGCTGCGACAGCGCAAGGACGCGGAACACTTATCGCTGGGTGACCTGCAGGCCCGAACCGGCATCGACAGCGGCAATTTGTCACGTCTGCTGAACGCTGACGAGCCCAATTTGACGCTGGAGACCGTCGAACGGCTGGCCACGGCCATGCACTGTACTGTGCATGTGACGCTTCAGCCGAACGAGTAGACGGGTAGTTGGAGCCACGGCCAGCGCGACTTGGATGCCGTACAGGACGCCTGACCGCCTGTTGAAAAGAGCTGCGCGTCTACTGGAATTGATTCCGAACTTTGGAGTTGTCAGTCCCAAGTGGAAAGAGCACATCGAACGCACGGACCCCGGTGAGTTGCGATGGGCGGCATTCTTGACGACGAGTTCAAGGTTAATCCATTTCCAATCGGATGGCCCTTGCAACTTGTGGACAAACAATTTTGCGAGAGTCACCGCAAAGTTGTGGCGCGCCGGGTTGATACGGTCAGCAGCTGGATTGTGGAGATTCGGGAACGAGCTGGCGTCAAAGTCGATGACAAAGACGGAACGGAAAAGTTTGCATCGTCACACGACCAACGACGGGTTTTCGGCACTCGCTGGGCAAAAATTGTACCTCCTGGGATCCTGAAGGAACTCATGCGGCACGCCAGCATTCAGACCACAATGAACTTCTACGTGAGCATCACGGCGAAAGACACCATGTCGGAAGTCCGGCGGCACGTGCAAAAACACGGGAATTCAAATTCACCGAAAAAGGTGAATGAGTGACCAGAAACGAAACAAGGGAAACCAGATTTCTCTGATTTCCCTTGATTTTTACGGGCTTTTTGAAAAGCCGCCGAAAGGACTTGAACCTTCGACCTACGCTTTACGAAAGCGTCGCTCTGCCAACTGAGCTACGGCGGCAATGACAGACGGTGTTTCTACAGTTCGTCCCGGGCACTGTAGCCACCTGGAAGCGTCATAGCAAGATATCCCGGATGTCGCGAGACAATTTGTGCCGGCAGATTCGCGTGCAATATTGCCTTGCCTGTTGGCCTTACATCCGGGTGATCCTCCACGCGGCGTCAATTGACGCATTTGATACCCGCGCATAGTCTCCCGAAGGATCAGTGAGGAATGGGGAATTCCGGGCCTTGCTGACGCTTCGGGTTAGTGTCAATTTCGACCACGCGGTATACACTCCCGGCTCGGCAATGCACCGAGGTACAATTTGATGGATTCCTGCGGCAATGGATTGTCCTGATGCAATTCTCACGGAACAAACAACCCTGCTCCGGCAAACTGGCAAAAACCGGTCTTACATGCCTCACAATTTGCCTGTGGATCAGCCTGACAACGTGCGTCTGCGGCGACGAGCCATCAGCCAAGTCAGAAGTGGCGACCGAGGCATTCCTGAATCCCCGAGAACTACTGGAGGCGGGCGGCATGATCGGCTACGTCATCATATTTCTCAGTTTCCTGATGGTCGCTCTGATTGTCGATTATCTGCTGACTATCCGCCGCACAACATTCATGCCTCCGGGGCTGGCCGAAGAAGTCCACATGCTTCTTGCCGACCGCAAACTGCCGGAAGCGACGAAGCTGTGTGAAAAGCAGCAGGGATTCATTGGACGAGTCTTGTTTGCCGGGTTGCAGGAGAGTCAGTTGGGCTACACGGCCATGGAGAAAGCGATGGAAGATGCGGCAGCCGAACAATCGGCGCGTTGCTATCGTCGCATCGAACATGTTGCGGTGATCAGTACGCTCGCTCCGATGTTGGGCCTGATGGGCACTGTCTGGGGTATGATTCAGGCGTTTATGGAATTCGAAATGAAAGCCAATCCGCAGATCTCGGAATTGGCACCCGGTGTTTACAAGGCGCTAGTCACAACTTTGCAGGGACTGGCCGTTGCCATTCCAGCCATAGGAGCTGTTGCCTACTTTCGCAGTCGAGTTGAAGAACTTTCGATGGAAGCCACGCTGCTGGCGTCGCATGTCTTCGCCGACTTCCGTCGCGCATCTCAAATTCGAAAAAAGACTCGCTCGAGTGCGGATGTCGATGCTTAAAAGGCCCCCTGGAGTACGACCTGTCAGTCATGGATGGACAGGTTGTGTGCCACTGGCTCTGCCAGTGTTTCATGCATAGAGAGAACACTGGCAGAGCCAGTGGCACACATCGAAGCACGTTTGACAGACTCTTAACCTGCTTTGCGGTGCTTTTGCTTCCGGCCGTTCCTGCCATTTCCGTGAAGTTGTGTTGCACTCGGGAATGCGGCTTCGGTGACCGTGGGTGCGATGGCCTCTTGTTCGATGCGGGGCTGTTCCGCAACGGGCTGTACCGTCGCTTCGGTCGATAGAGCATCGGATGATCCGGTCGTCAGAACAACTTTCGGCTGAAGATCAACGATCTGTGCTGCCGCTGTTTCAGCGGCACAATTCTCCGTTTCATCGACAAACACAGCGACAGGCTTTCGTGGAACAGCCAGCGGTGGATTCGGGTTTACGTGAATCACGAATCTGGCGTGCAGTTGAAATGCGGCCAGCACGAGTGCAGAAATCAGCAGTTCCAGTGTTGACAACTGAAACACCGTAGCAGCGGAACTGGCGCGAGCCCCCGCGAACGCACGCACCACCAGCAACAACGTCGAAATGACGAGTAAAGCCTGCGCGGATCGGCAACGCCCCATGTCCGGAATGAGTCGCTGAAGAACAATGGCGAGGCAGGCACCCGCAGGAACGAGAAGCAGGGCCGGGCGAGCGGCATCGATGCGGCCACTGATCGGTTCAAGTCCCATCGCAATCAATTCTGTGATCCACGGCGTGATCCCCGTCAACATCATCAGCGACGCAGCAAACAAACCGGCCGCCATCCAGCGCCACCAGCGATAGCGACCTCGAAAATCTACGGCGCTGGCGGAACGCACCCACGCGATGACAAGGCAGAACTGTGCCGCCGCGAAAAGCTTTAAGCCTGACAGACCTCGCAACGCATCGAGACGGCTTGCCATCAGTCGTTGATCCAGGATCGGCGATTGAGCCGACGAGGTCAAGATGAAGACCGCGTAAACGATGGGAGTCAGTGTCAGTATTACGGCGACCGTCACGTGTTTCCACAGGCGTGGAGAGATGACCCGCCGAATGAGTCGATCTCGCGACAACATCGGAAATGGAGCGATCTCACCGGCACTGTCGGTTTGTGCGGCATCGTTGCCGGTGTCAGGCAAATCGTAATCCGGATCGATCTCCGTCACCAATCGTCTGCGACGGCGATCAGTGGCACTCGCAGCGCCGGAAAATTGAACTGCAGCCATTGATCAGTCTCTCACGTGAGCGGAACGGCGTCAGCTGCTGGGGCTTGGAAAAGGGGTCAGGAACCAATAGCCAAATGGCCCAAAGGGTGCTTCGCACTATTGGTTCCTGACCCTTTTTCCAGCGCGCTCACACGACGGGCCAGGCGGCTCGTTCGTTCAATTCGGCGATTCTTGCCGATGCGCAGCAATTCGGCCGGCTGTGCATAGCCGCAACCGTCATCGGCGAGTTCTCTACCGGGTCTGCAATTCAATGTTGCTGCGGCTCACAGCCTGCATGTGTTCCCCAGTTTCTACGCCACACCTTCCAGTTGCAACAGCGACTGCTTGTGTCGCAGACCGCCTCCGTAGCCGACCAGCTTGCCGCTATTGCCGATGATACGATGGCAGGGCACGATGATCGCAATAGGGTTGCGTCCGTTGGCCATTCCAATTGCACGTGCAGCCGCTGGGTTCCCTACTGCTTTCGCAATTTCGCCATAGCTGGCGGTGGTCCCGTACCGAACTTTGCACAGTGTCTTCCAGACACGTCGCTGGAATTCCGTGCCTTCTGCGGCCAGCGGCAGGTCGAACGCCTGCAGCTTGCCGGAAAAATAGGCTCGTAACTGCCGCACGACTTCTTTCAGTCGCGTTTCATTGAGTTCCCAGTCGTCTCCGG
>JAYUVA010000304.1:0-4536 GCA_043754375.1 Candidatus Kuenenia sp.
ATCGAATGGACAACCGAATGGGGACAACCGAATGAACAAAATCGTCGGGAACACCGGGGCGGAATACTCGCCATCGGCGTGAACGGCGCGTGTCGATGCGGGAAGACGATGCCGCAGATAGTGTCCAATTGTGTCATTCCAGCCCGCGCGCGGTATCGCAGCGTCCCGGTGGGTGGATTCCATCGCGCGGGACGTTGCCCACGCGGTTAAATGAATGTGCCGTCTTCGGCCGCACGGTAGAGTTATTTTGCGAAGAGAACGTCTCTTCGTTTTTTTTGGACTGCAAGTTGACAGTTCCTGTCAACCGGCAACTTTCAAACGGAGTTGAACCATGCTTGTGTTGTCTCGCAAAACTCAGGAACAGATTCTGATCCCCGAAATGAACATCCGTCTGACGATTTTGAGCGTCGGAAAGAACCGCGTGCAGGTGGGGATTGAGGCACCGAAGGAAATTGAGATTACAAGGCCGGAAGCTGCCAGGCGGACTGCTGAAGCATGCGAATAATAGGTTTTTGAGGTCGAGTATGCCGGATTTTCAGCATTTCCAGATGGTTGACCGGCGAATCGCACTCGTCATTCGGGCGAATCCCGGACATGGCAAGTCTTCCCCGATCTTTGCAATCCAGGAAGGTTGTGCGGACTTTAACGATTGAGCCTTTCACGGCTGCATGGTATTTTGGGTCACCTGCAGAGCATCGGGCGAGTGCGTGGACTCTTCTGAAACGAACAGCTGTGTGTGTTGCTTTGCAAATGGACGATCTGCGGTGTGCGCACGACGATAAAGGTGTAGCGATCGCGGAAATTTGCCTTTGGAAGCGAAGGCATAACAGGGAGAACCTATGAGAGTCATTTCTATTTTGCGTCAACGACGAGTCGGACGTGCGATCGGTACGTTGTCTATTGCGACTTCACTGTTCGTCGGCTCGGCCGTCTTTCCCACGATTTTGCAGGCAACTTCTGAAGTGCCAGCAGTTCAGACTGCTGAATTGAAAGTTCCTTCGGATATCACCGAAGAATCCATTGAAGCGATCGACGCTGAACTGGCGAAATTGGCTGGCCCGCTGCTGCGAACTCTGTTTGATGTTACACAGCCCGCCGATGAACGCCTGCGTGCCGCAACTGAACTTCGTACGCTGGCAAATAATCTTTCGGCAGCAACGCCGGAGAAAGATTCTCTGCAACGCCGATTGCAGCGCCGTGTGGCGCTGATGTCTTCGGCCATCGAAGCTGTTGCTTCGCCTGGAGAAGGGAGCAATTCTTCGACGTCGAATCTGACAGATGTTGCTTCATCGACAGTTGAATGGCTGAATTCGATTGCGAATGGTGCCACCTGGCTTTTGTATCTGCATCTTGACGATCTGCAGAAGCCCGACGTCAGCGTCGATGTGCTCAATCAGGTCTCAAGAAATCTGACACGCTCAGATTCGATGGATGCCGGTCAGAAAGCATTTGCTTCAAGGCCACAGTTACAACAACTGAAAATGGCTGTCGATAAAGTGATTCGCCGATCCGCCTGGGCGAACGATGCCTCCGCTGTTCAGGGTGAACTGCAGTATCAGGTGAATCTGCTGATTCATTCGCTGCTGAACTACGAACATGACCAACTGGGTGCAGATGCCGAAAACGCCCGAATTGCCTGGCGAATGCTGCGAAGTGATTTCCCGGCCGCGGCTGCAGCACTTCGGTCCGTCGTGAACGAAAATTACTTCAATCACAATCTGCATTTTGTAGTGTCCGAAGACCTGCTGTCCCGCCTCATTTCTGATTATCGCACGGAATCCGGCTGCATCGCTGAATGCATTTTGGGAGCCTGGGTGACAGGATCACAGAATACGAACGTCAATCTGCGAGCCGACATTAAACCGTCGAATGATCGAGCTATGTTTGATCTGAATGCTGTGGGGAACGTGCAGTCCAGCACGGTGGCTCAGAAAAGTCCGGCGACCGTCTGGTCACAGGGCAACAACTATTTCTGGATGAACAAATCCGTCCAGTTTGATGGCCGTCACATCATGAGCAGTGCGGCAGGGTTCAGTGTCAATACCAACAGTCGAGTCACGGGACTTGCCACGAAGTACGACCGGATTCCCATCATTCGAGGGATTGTGCGCGGTATTGCGTCACAGCAGATCGCCGAAAGCAAGCCGCAATCAGAAGCTCTGACAGCTCAGAAGATTCGCGAAGCCGCGCTGCCAAAATTTGAGAGCGAAACAAATACACAGTTCTCGGAAGGCAATGACACGCTGAACAAAATGTTTGCCTCACTCGAACGAAAGGATGTGTCTCCCGACAGTATCAGTGCTCGTTCCAGCAATACCCACATGGCACTCAGTTCCCGCACAATCGGTGTCTCGCGGCTCGGCGGTTCCCTGCAGCCGCCGTCGGCCCTGATCGCCAAAGGTGCCGCTGTCCAGTTGCATGAAAGTGCCTTGAACAATGCCATCGACGCCCTGGGCCTGCAAGGTCGCACAATCCTGGAAAAAGATCTGGCCACAGAACTGGAAGTCGCTCTGACGGATCTGTTTCAGCGTGAAATCAAGCTCACGAAGAAGGATGAACCCCAGCCCGCTGCAGAAGAGGGCGAGCCTGAACCACCGACTTCTTTTGTGTTCAGCACGAGCGATCCGATCCGTGTGCATTTTAATAACAATCAGATTACGCTTGTGATGCGAGCGGGTGTGTTGCAGGAAGGCAAAGATTCGATTCCTGAACAGATCATCACGATCCCGATCGCCATGTCGCTGCAGGGCGGAAAAGTCGTCCTGGAACCTGGCACGATCGGTGTGGCCAGCAGGGAAGAAGCTGACCGCCTCAAGCAGATCACGCGAGCGAATCAGATCCGTCGAATTCTGGCCCGTCGTCTGATTCGTCGTGAACTGGATTCGACAATTGATCTTCAGGCTGCCGGCGACAAGACGCTGCCGCTGACCGTGTCCATGATTCAGCTGATCGATGGCTGGCTCTCGGCAGAAATGATGTAGCCCGAGGAAATATGGCTATTCAGAAACCATCACAACCCCGTGGAATAATTCACGGGGTTGTGTTCATTCAGTGTTGTGACATCAGGACATTCTCCATCTCGCAGTGATAGAACCGGCATGGCCTGCTCTGTACTCTACTAACCGTGGATTTCTTGTACTCCCGCGAAGATTTTTAGACGTGTGTATGTAGAAGACAGGTCTGGTCTGGCAGAAAAATGAGCGGCAGAAAAAAATACAGACCACGACCTGAGGTCTAACTGCAATTCATTTTTCTGCCATCAATTTTTCTGCCGGATGTGTTCCTGTGTGAATGACAACACTGCAACTCAGCTCTTCCGCCGATGTTTCGTGCCTTCGAACGTTTCATGCCGGCGGCGCTGGCGGGAGCGACGTTCTTCGTTTGTCCCGGCGCACACGACTTCATACAGCACAGCGCGGGCGTTGCCGCTGCGGCGGAGAATGCGGCCCAGACGCTGGCGTGCCTGGCGGGATGATGCCATGCCGCCGATCACGATCGCCACCTTCGCCGCCGGAACATCGACGCCTTCGTCGAGTACCTGATTGGCCACAATTGCCGGATAATCGCCCGCAGCAAAACCTTCCAGGATTTCCAGCCGTTCTTTCTTGCCACAGTGATTCAGCAGACATGGAATCAGGAACCGCAATGACACATCCCGCGCCATCGCGTTTGACCCGGCAAACACAATACAGCGATCTCCAGCGTGCAGGCGAAACAGATCTTCCAGTGTTTTGAGCTTCTCTTCCGCACGATCTTCAATCGCACGCTTCGCATGATACGACTTGAGGGCTCGCCGCGAGTCCTGTGAGACCGCACTCTCGGCACAGACGTCTTCCCAGGAAAACATCGGATTCTCCTTCCTCTGGTCCGACATATAGCAGCGGACTTCTTCAGAAAGCAGATCGTAGCGTTTCTGCTCATCATCGTTCAGATGCACGGGGATGCGCACGATATCGTAGTCCGCCAGCGATTTGCCTTTCACCTCGCCGATGGGCAGTTCGTAGACGATGGGCCCGATGAGTTCGTTGAGATCTGAATGACGACCGTCCGAGCGTTCCGGCGTCGCGGTCAATCCCAGCCGCGCCGGAGCAGCACACATCCGCGCAGCATCGCGGCGAATCTGACCGGGCAGATGATGGCACTCATCAAAAACAATCAAGCCGAACCGATTACCCAGCGTCTGCATATGAATGCACGCACTGTCATAGGTTGTGACGGATACCGGATGCACGCGGAACACATTGTCGCCGATAATCCCTGCGTCGTAACTCAGACAGCGCAGAATCCGCCGATGCCATTGATACATGAGGTCGCGCACCGGCGACACGACCAGCGTCGCAACTTTCGTCCGTTGCATGATCGACAGAGCGACCTCAGTCTTTCCCGTGCCGGTGGGCATGACAACGCAGCCTGTCTGCCCTGCCTCCATCCATGCGGCAACCGCCTGCAACTGTTCGGGACGCAGTTCGTGAAGTTCTTCGGCTTTCCAGCGCACTTCTTTCCAGTCGGCGACTTCGTCATCAAACCGGATCCGCC
>JAYUVA010000305.1:0-4809 GCA_043754375.1 Candidatus Kuenenia sp.
AGAAATCAGTCCTGTCGACACCGAGCAGAAACTGTTGTTGTCATGTTGAATATTACATAGCGAGAAGTGTGCCAAAAGTGATTTTCTTTTTCACAGTGATGATAAATTGCATCTAACTCGTTAAATGATAATCACTTACGACTAATAGCGCATTGCGCAAAATCTGCCGGTTAAAGCTCTGAGGTAAACTGGTCATGGAAATGATTGCAAAACGGTGGCGACGAGAGTCGAAACTTATTGTCATATCGACAAAATGCGTTGTTGAATCGAATACGACTAAAGTTTCGTCGTAGCGTATACGACACAGGACGCCAACCAGCACAGGAACCATCGGGTCCGCCAGTGGCATTGGCAGGGCGAGGCTCCTGTGCCGAGCCGTGCGTTTCTGCAGCCCCGTAGGCCGTACCAAGCGCAGCGCAGTTCCGGCAGTTTCCAGACACCTGCCGGAACTCACTTCGTTCGGTCCGGCCTACCGAAATCCGCGACAGCACCAATCCAGTACTGGGTATCCCCGGCGTGATTGGAATCGCATTGTTTTTTTGCCTACACTCCAGTGAATGCCGTCGGTTGGCGAATTGGAAGTACACACTTGCTGGAGTGATCTGAATGCTGCGCCGAAGTTTCGTGACGTTGGCCACTGTCTGTCTGCTGTCCCAAATAGCTTTTGCGGAGGATAAGCCTGGGGAATGGAAGGAGCTTTTCGACGGGAAAACCTTCGAAGGCTGGAAGTTGAACGAAAACAAGGAGTCGTGGTCCATTGAAGACGGGAAGCTCGTCTGTCATGGCGAACGCAGCCACTTGTTTTATGTGGGCCACGACAGGCCGTTCACGAACTTTGAATTCGAATGCGAGTGCATGACTACGCCGGGCAGCAATGCCGGGATCTACTTTCACACAAAGTTTCAGGAGACCGGCTGGCCTCGATTTGGACAGGAGGTTCAGGTCAACGTCTCTCATAGTGACCCTAAGAAATCCGGCAGTCTGTACGGTGTTGTCGATGTCGGAAACCCGCCGCTCAAAGACGATGAATGGTATAAAACCTCGATCAAGGTCGAAGGCAAACATGTAGTGATCAAGGTCAACGACACCGTGACGGTTGACTACACCGAACCGGATGGCAAAGAAGCATTCTCTGCTGACTTCGAACGCCGCATCGGCGAAGGCACTTTTGCTTTGCAGGCGCATGACCCGAAGAGCAAAGTCTACTTCCGCAACCTGAAAGTTCGCCGGCTGCCGTAGTTGTTTGAGTGATCCGGTATTTCTTACGCAGGACGGATCTTTAGATCCGTCCTGCACGGATTTTGGGAGTGATGGCGGTGCCCGTGTTGATGCAACTCAGTCGTGTGATTGTATCTGACCTGAATGATCAGCAGGCGATGTATCTGCGCGAGGTTGGGGGGACGCGGACGTTTCCGATTCTGATTGGCCAGTTCGAAGCGCAGGCGATCAATCGACAGTTGCTGGAGGAAGAACCATTCCGCCCAATGACTCATACTTTGCTCAAAAACGTCGTTGCGGCGCTGGGTGGAGTGATCGAAGAAGTCGTAATTACGGCGATGAAAGAACACACGTATTTTGCGGTGCTTAAAGTTCGTATCGGCGATACTGTGCATGACATCGATTGTCGGCCCAGTGACGCGATTGCGATGGCCGTACACTATTCACCGACGCTGCCGATTTATGTGGCTGAACAGGTGCTGAGCGAAGTGGGTTGAATTGCAGAATATCGATCAGGGAAATTCGAATGTCGAAGAATCCGGAACCGTACTTCCTCTTTCGAACCTCTCTGACTGCAATTCGATGTCGTTCACAGCGATTCAGGCATGGATGGGCTATGAGATCGACTATAATCCTGGCTGCACTTGTGGCACCTTCCGTTGCCGCTCAGCCGATCCGTGACGTGCCAGGTTTCTGGGGGCTGCGACCAGGGAATGTCGTCACGGTACTGGTGGCCAGTTCGCGCCGCACGGACATTGCCGTCGATGGTCAGCCTGAAGTCACTCGAGAGTCATCGGAATCACTTCAGATCCAGTATCGGGTCGTGGCTATCGAGCGATCCGGAGACGTAATCGTCAAAGCCATTGTTCGAAAAATGGATCGTCAACCGCCATCGACGATTCTGACGCGACTGACCGGTGCGGCATTTTCGCTTGCGATTGACCCGGATGGCAACGTCAGCACGCTCACCCCGGAAGGCCGCGACGCGCTGGTGACGCACCTTTCCAATGGTGATCCGGAAGGCGCTCAGATTCTGAAGAAATGTCTGACGGATGAAACGATCGGGGCCTGGTTCAGCAGTCCGTTCTGGATGATTCGGCCCGTTGAAAATGACGAACATCCGGATGCATGGGAACGCCGCCACGCCGTATCACTGGGAACACTCGGGTTACTGCAGTTGGATCTGAATTTTCACCTGGGTGACGTTTCGGACAGCATGGCGAAAGTCATGATCGCCGGTGACGCACATTTTCAACCGTTGGTGCTTCCGGACACAGCCACAGCGTTTCCATTTCTTTCGAACGCCAGCGTGGAGATTGACGAACTCTCGGGAACAGGTCGCATTTATGTGCCTGCGCCGGATGCGGACGAACCGCCAGGAGAGCGACCGGAGTTTGAATCCGTCGAATGGACGCTGCGACTCCACGGCATCGCGCAGTTGCCATCGGCAAAACCGGAAAATACCACTGCCGTGCCTGCGGCGGCCGACGACGACTCTGCCGAACAGGACGCAGCTCAAAGGACTGGCACTGTCACGTTCCGACAAACACACCACCATGTCTGGACTTTGCAGAGTTTCTCGATCGGAGTGCCTCAAATGCTGGAATACGATCGCCTGCCAGTGCCGGTCCCACTGCAGTAAGTGGTGTAGTCGCGTTCGATTGTGAAATTGGGAGGGTGAGGCTCCAGCCGAGCCGACGACAGCGATGGAAACGCACGGCTCGGCAGGAGCCTCGCCCTCCCAGGAATCGACGTAGCGTGCGCCCCTGCCGAAATCCACGACCGCATCGGCTGTAAACGGGGAGTCTGTGGTCGGAAGACAGTTGCAGGATTTGTTGCTAAACTCCCTTTCCCGCATTTGACCCATTCCCAGGACCACATTTCGCCCCTCCTGAGTAACCCCGCGATGATGTCAGCCGCCTTCCGTGTCCAATTGCCACTTGCTGCACGCGACTTGCGCGCTGCGTTTTCATTCGTCGATCCGCGTCGGCCAGGATTGTGGGCAGAGGGATTTGTCGTGTGTGGAATATGGCTGGTATCCTTCGCCGTCAGCACAGGAACGATTGCTGCCTCCGATCGCCTGAACTGGCCCATGCGGACAGGACCGGCACTCAACGGACATGTGGCGGAGGCCGATGCAAATGGGCTGCCGACGACGTGGTCAGAGGAGCCTTCCTCAAACATTGCATGGAAGCTGGAACTGGAAGGCTTCGGTCATTCTGCGCCGGTGATCGGGCATGGACGAATCTGGGTAACGTCGGCCACGAAGGACGGCAAGCAGCAGTTTGTATACAGCATTGATCAGGCCACCGGAAAAATCCTGCATCACACGTTGCTGTTTGAAAATCCCGAACCGGAACCACTGATGAACGAAGTGAACACATACGCTTCCCCGTCGTGTGCGCTGGAAGACGCCGCCGTCTATGTTCATTTCGGAACCTACGGCACTGCGAAACTGAATCCGGAAACAGCCGAGATCGTCTGGCAGCGGCGGGACATCAATTGTCGGCACTTTCGTGGTCCGGGCTCGTCACCGATCCTCTGGAAAGAACTCCTGATTCTGACGTTCGATGGCATTGACGCGCAGTTCATAACGGCATTGAACAAGCATACGGGAGAAACCGTGTGGCGCACGAATCGTTCGACCGACTATGGCGATCTGGACGAAAACGGCAAGCCGAAACTGGATGGCGATCTGCGGAAAGCCTACAGCACGCCGAACGTCGTCGAAGTCAATGGCCTGGCTCAGGTTGTCTCAGTCGGTTCACGAGCGGCTTTTGCGTATGATGTTGAAACGGGTAAAGAGTTATGGACCATTCGTCACGACGACTTCAATGCGTCATCACCGCCGATGTTCTTTCAGAATCACGCGATCATCAATACCGGCTCGCGCGGATCTAATTTGCTCAGCGTGCGACTGGATGATACCACTCGTGGCGATGTGTCTGAATCGCACGTTGTCTGGAATCGCGACAAAGGCAATTCCGACCTGAGTGCTCCGCTGTTGATCGGTGATCGCATCTTCAGCATCCTCAACAACGGTGTCATTAACTGTGTGGATGTCAGGACCGGCGAAGAGATCTGGAAAGATCGTGTTGAGGGCACGTTCACTGCGTCTCCGATCACCGCTAACGGAATGATCTACTTCTGCAATGAAGCTGGCGATTGCTACGTTGTGAAAGCCGCCGACACCTGGGAGCTGGTCTCTCACAATCATCTGAACGAAGGCATGCGCGCATCACCAGCGGCAGCGGACGGTCATCTGTTTTTTCGTACGTTCACTCATCTTTATGCGATCGGACAATGAGGCTTTCCATGAAACTTTTCGTCAGCGTTCTGTGTGCTGCCCTGTTCAGCATTTGCGGTTTCAACCTGGCAAACGCGGCAGAAGGCGAGTATCCAAAGGGCGAATGGGTGTCGTTGTTCAACGGTAAGGATCTGACCGGCTGGACCCCGAAGATTCGATACTTTGACCTTGGCGACAACAATGGCGACACGTTTCGCGTCCGCGACGGATTGCTGCAGGTTCGTTATGACGGTGGCGGCTACGAAAAATTCGGTGAAAAATTCGGGCACCTGTTCTACAAGGAC
>JAYUVA010000306.1:0-9765 GCA_043754375.1 Candidatus Kuenenia sp.
CTGTTCTGACGTTGAGTCGCACAGCCTAACGGGCAGAAAACCCACTTTCAACTAGTTTTCAAAGATCTCTGCGGGCATTTATCCCACAAATCATGCCGATAGCTTAGGGCCGCGGGTTTGGGCTGGCAAGCCACCACCTGGTCGTTTTTTCCGGATTTGACGAAAACCCTGAAGACGCGATCCAGAGTAGCGGAACTCTAAAAACAGACTACTTTGGAGGAATCGCACTGCCGGCCGTTGAGGGTATGCTGCTTTTCCATGTGTGATGACTTGAAAATCGCGGGGCGTTGCCCACGCGGTTAAACAAAGTTGCGGGTATGCTGTTTTCCCATGTCTGACGATATCCGCAAACTCATCCCTTCGATGACTCGGCTTCTGGCTCGCGCGGACGTTGCGTCGCTGATCAAAACGTCCGGACCGGACATTGTGCGAATGAAACTGCAGCGCGCGATCGAACGGCTTCGTTTAGGTCTTGCTGAGAAGGACTCTTCTGAAACGGCGACGGGCAATGAATCGCAGTGTACTGGTGGGCTGACGCCCGACCGCTCGGCGAAGGAATTGCCTGCATCAAAATCGGACTCAGAGAAACTCGTGATCGAGTGGCTGGTGAGCGACATGAATCGCTTCTCGCTGGACGCTCCCCGGAAAGTCATCAACGCGACCGGCGTGCTGCTTCACACGGGTCTTGGCCGCGCGCCGCTGTCCCATGCGGCACGGGAGGCCATGATGGATGCGGCGGGCGCGTGTCTGCTGGAAGTGAATCCCGAATCTGGAGCGCGTTCCTATCGCGGGTTTCAGGTGGAGGAACTGCTGAAGGCCCTCACGGGTTGCGAAGACAGCTTAATCGTCAATAACAATGCCGGTGCCACGGTCCTGCTGCTTCAGACGCTGTGTCAGGGCCGCGAAGTGCTGATTTCACGCAGTCAGCTGGTTGAGATTGGTGGATCGTTTCGACTGCCGGAGATTTTTCAGACGGCAGGCGTCGTGCTGCGTGAAGTCGGCACAACCAATCGCACTCATCTGCGGGATTATGCCTCAGCAATCACTGAACGGACAGCGGCAATTCTGCGCGTCCACGCTTCGAACTTCCGCATTGTCGGCTTCACTGCGGAACCGTCCAACCTGGAACTCGTGACACTTGCGCACGCGCGAGGGTTGATGATGTTCGACGACATCGGCAGCGGACAACTGTTTCAGAACCCCGTACTTACGGCATTCGGCGAACCCGACTTTCGCACAAGCATCGAAGACGGTGCGGATCTTGTGCTGGGAAGCGGTGATAAACTTCTCGGTGGCCCGCAGACCGGCATTATCCTCGGTCGCTCCACATTCATTCAGTCACTGCGTCACCACCCGCTTGCGCGCTGCCTGCGAATCGACAAATTCAGTCTCGCCGCCCTGCACGCCACGCTGCTGATTCATGCGCGAGGAACTTCCACCGACGAGTTACCGCTCTACGAAATGCTGCAAGTCGACATATCCGCGTTGAATCAACGAGCCGAATCCATCGTCGCGCAACTGGATTCGCTGCCGGATGTGACCTGGCAAATCAGACCAGGCGTCGCTGAAGTCGGCGGCGGCTCCTGTGCCGGACATCCAATTCCTTCTGTCGCGATCTCACTCCGCTCTGCCAGTATGCCTGCTCAAATCCTGGCCCGAAACCTCCGCATGAGCGTACCATCAATCTGGGGCCGAATTGAAGCAGACTGCGTCCTGCTGGACCTGCGTTCCGTCGATCCAGAGGACGATCAACTGCTGTGCCAGACACTAATTCGGCACCAGTGATCCGGTGCAACTGGAACCTGCCCCGGCCGTGCAGCCGTAGCAATGGCGACCGACGGCGATCGGACGTTGTTCGATGTCTGTGATCCGGGCATGGCTGATGTGGCGAGGAAGAGAATCTGACAGCGGCAGATTGAGCATCTGATTGAAGTCACAGTCAAACAGATTTCCCTGCCAGTCGATCGAGATTGTGGATCGACACATCAAGCCTTCCACAGAGTTGCGATTGAACGAATTCACCAGCAGCGTCATGTATTCGTCGTACCGTCCGGTCTGCAGCAGGTCGTCCAGAAATCGACTGATAGGCATATTTGTGATTGTGTACAAATGATTGAATTCAATCCCGAATCGCTGCCGCAACTGATCTCGGTAAGACTGTTCCAGCTTCTGCTGATTCGGCGGGAGCGACGGGCCAGTCGGGTTGTAAACCAGCGACAGTTTCAGTTCCGTATTCTCCCGTCCATAACCGAGGCCGTTCAGCAGCTTCAACGCCTCAATGGATTTCTGAAATACCCCGTCACCGCGCTGCGCATCGCAGTTTTCTTCCAGATAGCATGGCAGGGAGGCAATCACTTCGACCTGATGATGGGCCAGGAACTGCGGCAGGTGCGTGAATCCGGGAGCCGTCAGAATGGTCAGATTACAGCGATCAATGACGTGCCGACCCAGCCGACGCACTTCCGTCACGAACCATTCAAACAGCGGATTCATTTCCGGGGCTCCGCCGGTGATATCCACGGTGTCAATCGTCGATTCCGACAGCAGCCGGAGGCAGTGCAGAAACGTTTCCTTCGTCATCAGCTCGCGCCGATCCGGACCTGCATCGACATGACAATGCCGACACGTTTGATTGCAGAGCTTCCCGACGTTGACCTGCAGTGATTTCAGCTGTCCGCTGTTCAACGACATGATTCCATGGACTGCCAACGTGGACTGAAATGATGGAATGCATGGCTGATCGTCGCGCTCAAGTACTTCCCGCTGACACTGGGCGCTGGCCAGCGGATTTCCCTGTCGCAGCAGTGATAAGGCGGGCATCAGCAACACGGTTCATCCCCGTCACAACAGGAACCAGCGGCGGTGATTGTCGCATCGTAACCCAATCCTTTAGTCTCTTTTGGATCACGAATCTTCAGACGTCGGCAGTCGAATAATGGTGCGGCATCCAGTGGGATTTCCTGATGCGGTTCGACCGTTTCAAACATCCCGGCGTACGGCGGCAGCTGAATCAGGCGCGTCAGCTTGTCACAAACCGCCATCCGCTGACCACGCACGAACATATGTCCGTCATCATCTTCAACACGGCGAAACGGACCTTTGTAAACCACCGCCTGATTACGGTCCAGACACGGACCATCTTTCCCCTTCCATGCAATCACGGTCATTGATCGGAATTCAATGCCTTCAATCGTCTGCCAGGGTTCTGCCTGACGATTTGCAATCGTGATGCCATGAAATCCGGCATCGGAAAACGCTTCCAGAAACTGGTCTTCGCGAAAAGCACCTGAGAGACATCCTGACCACAGATGTCCATCCTGCTGCATGTGATCCGGTACGGTTTCGTCGCTCACGATATCGCTGATGACCGCGCGCCCCCCGCGTTTCAGCACGCGAAAAATTTCGCAGAACAGTTGACGTCGATCCTGTTGACGCACCAGATTCAGCACGCAGTTCGAAACGACACAATCGATGGTACTGTCGGCAACAAGTGGTCGGTCTTTTCGCAACTGTGCTTCCAGTCGTCTCCCGGCAATCCAGTCGGCTGAACTTTGAATGGGCTTGTCGGCGAGGCGTGTGTTGAGCAGATCCAGATCCAGCTGCAGATCCTGAATCATGCCATAGCGAAAGTCCACGTTGCTGTAGCCAATCTTTCCGGCGACTTCAGCGCGATATTTTCGCGCCAGCGCCAGCATCTCGGTATTGCAATCGACGCCAATCACATTCCCCTGCGGCCCGACAACCTGCGACATGATGTAGCACAGTTTTCCGGCTCCGGAACCCAGGTCCAGAACTGTGTCGCCTTCATTGACCCACGCACTGGGATCTCCGCAGCCGTAGTCTTTTTCAATGATTTCCTGCGGCACAACCTTCAGATACTGTCCGGTATATTGCACGGGACAGCACAGCGCTGGTTCCACCTGCTTTGATGCAGCGGAATAGCGATCGTAGACCGCAGCTTCGGAGCATGCCGTTGAATCCCGTGGTATTTGAAGCGAAGCCGACACTACTTACTTCCTTTCTGTAACGCTGATGCAATTCTTACTCAAAGGCTGAAAAAGGCGTTCGTCCACGACGAAGTGTCCTCATTCCGGCATCGAATGTTTGCCAAGTCTGCGAGACAGCATACAAAGTCCCGCCTGAGTCGTTACAATCTCGCTGGTCTCATAGACTCATAATTTTTGAGAATTCAGTTCGACCCTGTTCGCCGCATTGTTGGCGCTGATACGGCGTCCTCGAGGGAAGTGGTTCAACACTCAAGAACATCTGTGATGGAACCCTGGCTGGCCTATCTTGTGCTGTGTCCGGCAGCCTTGATCGGGGGAATGATCAATTCGGTGGCCGGTGGCGGTACGCTCATTACGTTTCCCGCATTGTTGTGGGCACTGGGAGGCACTCCGGGTGCAACGATCATTGCCAACGCGACAAACACCGTTGCATTGTTTCCCGGCGCGCTGTCGGGTTCCTGGGGTTATCGACGCGAGCTGAGGGAACTTCGGGGATGGGTGCGGTGGCTGGCGTTGCCAAGTCTGATTGGCGGCGGTGCGGGGTCGTACATCGTGGTCCTCGCGCCGGAATCGTCGTTCAAAGCCATGATTCCGTGGCTGATTGGACTGGCCACGGTGCTTTTCATTTTGCAGCCTCGACTCATGCCTGGGGCGAAGGCGCGAGACGCACTGGAGAGCGGCACGCCGGACACTTCAACGGAAGCAACACCCGGTGGTCGTTATTTTTGGCTTGTGTTCGGGCTGCAACTGCTGGTTGGTTTCTATGGCGGTTACTTCGGGGCTGGGATTGGCATCCTGATGCTCAGTACGCTCAGCTTGCTGCATCTCGGAAATATTCATCATGTGAATGGTGTGAAGACAGTTCTCGCCGGGATGATCAACGGAATTGCTGTCGTCGTGTTTGTGATCTCCGGCAGCATCAACTGGAAACTGGCGGTGCCCATGCTGATTTCAGCATCCATCGGTGGCTGGCTCGGCGCAACTCTGGCACGCAGGATGGACCGCGCGGTTGTGCGCAGGATCGTGATTGCGATCGGTGTCGTGCTGACGACCTGGTATTTCACTCAACAATGGCTTTTTGCAAAGTGACGAGCCCGATCAGTAATCATACCAGATCCCACCGCCGTACAAGTTCTCCACGCGGTTCAGGAACTGGTATTGCAGCGAAGGGCCGTTGTAATACTGCATCCCGATGCGTAGCCGATGCCGCGTCTGGAGACCTTGCCAGCCCCAGCCGGCAACGGTGCTGAATCCTCCCTCAAATCCGAAGTCTTCGCGAATATGGTAGTTCGCAGCAACGTACGGAGCACCTCGAAGGCTGGACTTTGCGACAGGCAGATACTGAGTCCCGAACTGAAACTCCAGCGGTTTCGCGCCACCTTCCACCCCGAGCGCATAGGCAATTTCGCCGTAAACCTGCGTTGAATATTTCAGGTCCTGCGTCACGCCGGCAATCAAAGAATCGCGAACATAGTTGATGCGATTAAAGGTGGGATTTGCCACCAGGAACTCATCGCCGATGTGAGAGCTGATGTGATAATAACCGTACTTCACAGCCGTTCCATTGTCGCGATGTGTACCCAGCAGACCTGCTCGGTAGTCGGAACCCTGCAGCATCGCGCTGGGTTGGTCAGGGAGCACGCGAGCGAACACAGCTCCTTCGATGTCAAGCTGAAATCCCTGTGGGTTCACCGAGCCACAGGTCCCATGCCGCAACAGTCCGACACGCCCACCAAGCACGGCATCCCACACTCGTTGATTGCTCCGCGTATCGTGCAACTGAATGAACTGCATTCTTGGCTCTTTTTCACCCGCAATGTAAGACTTGTACATCAGCCCCTGGGGAAGCACCTGCCAGCCACAGCAGTTGTTGCATTGAGCCGGCGAGTTCGAGAAAACCTGCTGCGGCGTGATCGGCAGGTCAGCCTCAATCTGCGGCATCAGCTCACCCAGCTGCGAGTAGCCTGCTGAACCATTTACTGGCTGTTGCGCAGAAGGCATCGCCGAATCAGGTTCGTAGTCAGCCGCATCACTCTCTGCGATCGTATCAAACTCTGGTGTATCAGGAATTGCGGCAGTATCTGCATCCCGGAGGGCCGACGTTTTCACATTCGAGGTAAACTGGGTCAGGAATGACGGAGTCTTGCGAGCTGCCCGAGATTCAAGATCCGCATCCGAAAACATCGGCTGAAACGGATCAACTTTTCGATAGTCCGGTGCAAACTCACCGGACGGCTGGTTCCGCCATGCGTACAACCAACCATCCTGAGCCACACACAACGTCGGCAGCATGGCGACTGCCACGACTGCCAACAGGCATCGCTGAATTGTATTTTGAGGATGGATGGATATCTGCTGCATGGAATTGAGCGGCTTCAGCTTCACAGGAGTGCTGAGTCTCCAGCCCACATGCTTTAGCGTATGGGAACTCCGGCCACTTTTGCCGATTTGGCACGGGGCGAGGAATCTGCTGGCGACACGGGTCTTATGCAATCCACTGAATTTTCGGATTTTCAGTGAGTGGATCTGAGCCCTGGCAACCCCTGAATTCAGATTTGCCCGGCCAGTGTTTCGGTCAGGTAATCCGCGTAAATCGAATCGGTTGTGACTGAATCTACACGAAATTCATGGACGCAGATTCAGACGAAAACACTCAAGTGGCTCAACGCAGCTGACGGAGCCGCTACGTGCAGGGCGGGCACTGGACGCAACAGGGTTGTTGACGGCACAATACACTCTCTTTGACACTTCCTGCTAACGCGGCCCTCCTCGATCCTATGAAAACCATTCGACTACTTCTGAGCCTGGTCCTGTCGCTTGTCGCGCCCGCGAGCATCGATGCTGTTGATGACGTTGACTTCGGCACTCAGATCAGACCACTCCTTGTATCGAAATGTTTCGACTGCCACGGCCCCGACACTCAGGAAAGTCATCTGCGGCTGGATCGGCGCGCCGCGATGCTGCGTGGCGGGGATTCAGGGGAGCCAGCGATTGTCGCGGGTGATGGCGAGAAGAGTCATTTGATTCAGCTGGTCCGAGGCGCGGAAGCCGGCAAACGGATGCCTCCGGATGAAGCGAACAGGCTGTCAACAGACGAAATTCAACTGCTGCAGGCATGGATTGACGAGGGTGCGGTCTGGCCAGGCCCGGATGGTGCAGAGGACGACGAAACGACGATGTCGGATCATTGGGCGTTTCAGTCGGTGAAGACGAGTCAGGCTCCGAAAATTGACGATCCATGGGTTGTCAACGGAATCGATGCTTTCGTTCTGCAGCAGTTGACCGAACATTCCCTGACGCACAATCCACAGGCGACTCGACCGGAGATCATTCGGCGAATGTCACTCGACATGCTTGGCCTGCCGCCGACTCCGGAAGATGTCCGGGATTTTGTCGCCGATCGTCATCCGCAGGCGGTTCAGCGGCTTGTGGAAAAAATCCTGGACAGTCCGCACTACGGCGAACGGTGGTCTCGTTACTGGCTGGACCTCGTGCGGTTCGCGGAAACAAACGGCTACGAAACCAACCGCGAACGTCCAAACGCATGGCCGTATCGCGACTACGTGATTCGGTCACTCAATGATGACAAACCTTACGATCAGTTTTTGAAGGAGCAGATTGCGGGAGATGCTGTCGGCACTCCGGAAGCCACCGCGTACCTTGTCGCCGGGCCATACGATCTCGTCAGGAGTCAGGACATCAACCTGACGCTCATGCAGCGGCAGAACGAACTCGACGATATGATCAACACCACCGGGACCGCGTTCATGGGGCTGACTCTGGGCTGTGCGCGCTGTCATAATCATAAGTTCGACCCGATCCGCCAAACCGATTACTACTCCCTGCAGGCGATCTTCGCCGGAATTCAGCACGGCGACCGGGCGCTGCCGCTGACCGAACAGCAACAGCAGGAGATCGCCGAAATCGATCAACACCTGGTTCAGCTGCGAGATCAACTCAGGCCGTTTGTGAAAAACTCGGGTCCCCATCGACCGCCCGTGAACGCTCGGGGCAATGAGGAATTGTTCAAACCCACAGCCGCCAGGTTTGTTCGCTTCACGATCCAGCAAACGAACGCCTCGCAACCCTGCATTGATGAACTCGAAATTTTCAGTGGCACCACGAACGTCGCTCTGGCGTCGACGGGTGCCAAAGCCACCTGCTCCAGCGCGCTGCCTGGGTATGAGATTCACCGGCTGGAACACATTCACGACGGTCGATTCGGGAATTCCCACAGCTGGATTTCCAATGAACCAGAACACGGGTGGATTCAGATCGAGCTGCCGGAAGTGGCGCCTGTCGATCGCATCGTCTGGGCACGGGATCGCGAGGGCCAGTTCGGCGATCGCGTCGCCACGCAGTACGTGATTGAGGTCGCCGTTAAGCCCGGAGAGTGGCAGCCAGTGGCTTCATCCGCTGATCGCCTCCCATTCACCGGCGCAGGTTCAGTGGAACCGGAGTATGACTTCGCGAAGTCCCCGAACGACGAGGCCGAACGGGGTCGTCAGATGCTGAAACAACTTCAGAAAAATGAGCAGCGGAAATCTCAGCTCCAGGCCACTGCCACTGTCTACGCCGGAACTTTTCAGCAGCCTGAGCCGACTCATCGCCTGTTCCGCGGCGAGCCACTCGCCCAACGTGAGCAGGTGGAACCCGGCACCGTCGCAGCACTGGGAAAACTAGCGATTTCAGCAGCCACGCCGGAACAACAACGCCGCTTGGCATTAGCGGAATGGATGGCTTCGAAGGACAACCCGCTCACGGCGCGAGTCATCGTGAATCGACTGTGGCAATTCCATTTCGGCAAGGGACTGGTGACGACCCCGAGTGACTTCGGAAAGGCCGGAGTGCCGCCGACTCATCCGGAACTTCTCGACTGGCTGGCTCGCGAGTTGATGGAGCACAACTGGTCTCTCAAGCATGTCCATCGGCTGATCCTGAATTCTGCAACCTATCAACAGAGCAGCCAGCCGCGTGAAGACGCTCTCCAGGCTGATGCCGATACGCAGTGGTGGTGGAGATTTCCTCCGCGCCGCCTTGAGGCCGAACCGATCCGCGACAGCATCCTCGCGGTGACAGGAGTCCTGGACGACCGCATGTACGGCCCCGGCTTCAGCGGCTTTGAAGTGGAACTGGAAAACGTACGGCACTACTTTCCGAAGAAAACGTACGGCCCCGAAGACTGGCGACGCATGATCTACATGACCAAAGTGAGGCTGGAAAAAGAATCCGTCTTCGGCGCGTTCGATTGTCCTGACGCAGCAACCTCCGTCCCCAAACGCAGCCGTTCAACAACACCGCTGCAGGCACTGAACTTATTCAACAGCCCGTTCATGCTGCAACAAACTCAATTGTTTTCCGAACGACTGAAACGCGATTGTGGTGATGATACATCAACGCAGATCGTTCGAGCGTATTGGTTATGTTATGGTCGCGACCCCGGTGCTTCAGAACTAGCGGCATCTCTCGATTTCGTTTCTGCCGAAGGCGTTCCCGCATTCTGCCGCGCCATGCTGAACAGCAATGAGTTTGTGTTCTTGCCGTAAAAGATGGCGTTCAACAAAAAAAAGCAATTTCGTGTAGCGAAGCTGAATTCAGCTCTTCTCGCATTGTCACGTACTCTTGTTATACCTCACGCGGCCACGACTGACACATTTTCGAGATTCTGGAAAGCGACAGATCCTGTGGGCGTTCAGGCTGTCCGTTACTTATTTCCGTGCGATTCATTCGGTTGTCCCACATTCGGTTGTCTCCCTGC
>JAYUVA010000307.1:0-3255 GCA_043754375.1 Candidatus Kuenenia sp.
CCGATCACTCCTCCGTTTGACCGCAGAAGCCGGGTACTCAGGATACAGATCGTGTCGTCCTCTTGGCACGGGCCGGGCGTACCAGAACCTCTGGCAGACCAGCTTCCCATCTGCAGTTTCCAGCCACTTACTGCGATGAACCCCGCGGACGGCATTCGCCATCAGGATCGCTTCCTGAAAGTCAAAGCCCAAATTCTCCAGCCGCAGGGTGTAACTTTGTCGCCGGTTCTTCGGAAAGCGTTGCGTGTGCCGAATCAGCCACAACAGGAAATCGTGCGTCTTGACGAACAGCGGCGTTGTCGGCGTTGATGAAGTCGTCTTAGGAATTCGTTCCGAAGCGGCACAATTAAAGGCGAGCGGTAGGGCGCAAGCCCGACGTGTGCGTTTCCGTATCAGCGTTCAAGTGCGGAAGACCCACCCTCGCCAAATCCACGGAGGGCTGACGCCCAGCCGCTCGCCAAACGCAAAAAAAATCGCTGCGCGCAGGGGGTTCCCCCCTGCACCCCCAATTCAGAGGGCAGAGTTCAGAGGATCAGAGATCCAAACGCAAGGACAACTCGGAAACGCTCACTCACGAACTCGCACAACACGAAAACCGCTGCTGCAGTTGCGATACGATGGACCGGCGTCGTGGCGGCGAGCACACCGCAGGTTCACAGGTGTATTGCCGAAACCACCCCCGCGAGCCACACGCGACGAGCCGGAGCGTGGTCCCTGCGGGTCGTCCTCCGGCGAGGTCTCATAGTACTTTTCATCGTACCAATCGGAACACCATTCCCAGGCATTCCCGTGCATGTCGTACAGACCGAATGCATTTGGCCGAAACTTCCCGACCGGGGATGTCCACGCATAACCGTCACGGCGTGAGAGGAACGGATAAGGGATATCGGTATCCGTCTTCTTGCCGTCTTCATCGAATGAAGCGATGACTGACTTGCTTCCATCTTTTTCTGAGTCGATCTGTCGATCCTTGTCGGCCACGTTGCCAAACCGCACAAGCTCTTCCTGATCATCACCAAAGTGATACCGACTGTCACTGCCGGCACGGCAGGCGTATTCCCATTCGGCTTCCGTCGGCAAGCGGTATGTTCTGCCTTCCTTCTTGCTGAGCCATTCACAGAACGCCACCGCATCATTCCACGACACATAGATCACCGGATGATCCATCTCCGGCTTCCATGCCAATGGTGCCCACGGACGGAAGCGATTCGATTCAATCAGTTTCCCATTCTCGTAGCCCCAGCTCGGCTTGCCATCGCGCTCGATCTCAACCTTGTACTTCGCATCGTGATAGAACTTCAAAAACTGCCCGAGCGTGACTTCATGCTGACCCATGTCAAATGACTTCGTAATTCGCACCTTGTGACGAGGAAGTTCGCCGTCCAGCCACTTCGGGTCGCAGTAGGGGAAGCGTTCAGCGTGTCAGACCGGTCTTCCTCGGCCCCCATCATAAATTCGCCCACCGGGACTTCGACGAGCTTCATACCGATCGTATTCGTCGTTGCTACCGGATCAGCTGCCGGGATCGCACGCGACGCGGTGGACAACGACACCAAAATGATCATCACCACACAGAAATTGCGGTTCGCTGGATATGCCCCCATCGTCTTTGTCTCCCTCAAGTGTCAGAGCAGTGGCTTGTCACTTGACGCAGCCTGTTTGGAGATTCTGATTCGGGAACATCCACGAGAATCGGCAACGCAAATAGTCCGGCACTACGGCAATGGAAAATAGAGCAAACGGTTCTGCCACTCGTCTTGTTCGCTGCAATGAATTATCAAAGCCAACTCATCGATCAGACGACCGATGGAAACGCGAGCATCGACCACAAAGACTCCTGCTGTTGATTTACCAGCCCTGAATCGACGATCACGAATTGCGTGATCGTCGTGCGATCATGCGTCAGTAGAATTCGATTCTGTTCGAAGGCAAAAGTAAGTAGCGACGGATCGTCGATACCGGCAAGTCCGGCATCCTGAACTCGAATGATATCAAGAGCAGGTATCCGTCGTTGCAGGCCGCGTACGATGTCACCGTGAAAGTTTTCGTCACTGATCAATCGCGGCAAGATTCTTCTCCATATCTTTTTGGCGATTTGTCAGAAACTTGAGCAGATCCTTCCGTAAAGGACGGAGCATCTCAATCTCGTTGCGGGCTTCGGTCGCAATCTGTTCGCGTTCGTCCATGTACTGTGTGACAAGAGATTCATTGTTGAGACACCATGCGATGACGGCGTAAACATCAGGCAGTCGGATCGAGTCGTAGGCCTGAACAATTTCCTCGGGCGTCGCACCGTTGCGGAAAGCTCGGACAATCAGCTCAAGAAGTACTCGTGTTTGTCCGATGCGCAACGCCCCCGATGCATCTCGTTGCAAAGGAACGCTCACTGGTTCAAGTTTAG
Source organism: Candidatus Kuenenia sp. (assembly GCA_043754375.1). Taxonomy (GTDB): domain Bacteria; phylum Planctomycetota; class Planctomycetia; order Planctomycetales; family Planctomycetaceae; genus SXXK01. The sequence continues at coordinate 2,402 of JAYUVA010000307.1, forward strand.
GCAACATCATTACAAGGCTTCCAGAAGTTTCAGCTATCGCCGGTGGATTCAATGGACCGCCGGATAATAGCATCGCACTCCCAAACAAGCACGAACGAATCGGGAAGTTTGCACCAGGAGCGATTTTCAAATGCGCCGACTACCCGCATTCCAGAATCCACACCGGCAGGCGGCAGGAATCCTTGAGTTGATCGGCGACCGACTGTGCATCAGCGCGGCTTGTCGCGACCACATACAACGTTGATCCGCTGCCGGACATGAACGCCGGGCGGCGCACAGTGTTTGGGATGCGTTTGAGCAGCGCGGCCATGGCGGGATTGAGCTGAGACGCGGCGTCCGTCAGGCGATTGAAAATCAGCGAATGCAGATTCAGGATGCCCTGCGCGACAGAGTCCGCCAGTGGCGTCGATGAACGCGGCGTTGCTGGAATCACTGTCTGTCGAAACACGGCTGCGGTGGAATTTCCAGCGCGTGGTCGGAGTGCGACAAAGTAAAGTTTTCGGGCGAGTGCGAGCGGCTCAATGATTTCACCTCGACCACGACATACGGCGGCTGCCGCCCCGCTGAGCAAAAAATTGATGTCGCTGCCCAGCGTAGCGGCGATCGCATGCAATTGGTCGTCGGAAACGTCCGCGTTCCAAAGTTGACGGCATCCGAGCAACGTCGTCGCAGCGTTGCTCGAACCGCCCCCGAGTCCCGATTCGGGCGGGATGCGTTTGTGCAGAATGATGTGGGCGCCGAATAATGTGCCAGTCGATTTCTGCAACGCTCGGGCGGCTCTCAGGATGAGATTTGTTTCGTCGAGCGGAATACCGGAACGCATGTCGGTCGGAGTCGCATCACTCAGGCTGAGC
>JAYUVA010000308.1:0-4203 GCA_043754375.1 Candidatus Kuenenia sp.
CATTCGGTTGTCTCCCTGCGTCGCATGAAATCGACAACCGAATGGGGACAACCGAATGGGCAAAATAGCCGGAAACACTTCCGTACAAAGAAACTTGCGACTCGGCTGGGTGGCACAGTCGATGAAGACCGAAACGGTGTGCCACTGGCGCTGCCAGTGCATTTGGGTGTGTGGATATTCGTCAATAAAAGACACTCACCGGAACACGATTCGGCGCATCGCGAATGCACAGCATCTTCACGAACTGACGTTTTGGTGTTGAAGGTGGTTTCTTCAGGAATTCTGGACATGGAGCACTCTTTGGTTGATGACGTTTGTCCGTTGCTGGCTCGTTGGTCACGGCGTGTGAATTCCATGGTTCTGAAGGAACTGATGCGACATTCCAGCGTGACAACAACGGAAAAGTTCTACGTGGGAATCAATGCCGACGAAACAGCGGCACTCCTGGCAGGACTGGAACCAAAAAAGCCGTCTGAGGTGACACTTGACAAAAAAGGGGTTCCCGATCACTCGGAAACCCCTGAAAACAAATGGGGCCGCAGGGACTTGAACCCTGAACCAACGGATTATGAGTCCGCTGCTCTAACCGATTGAGCTACGGCCCCGCATTTGGCGTTTGAGCAAATCCTGTCGAAGTGGAGACGGAATATCTCAGAGTACGCGGATTTCCGCAAGCAGGATGCAAGCCGCCGACATCGGCGCCCTGGAGAATCTCGCGACGTCAGTTGGTCAGCGGTTCATGGCCACACGGCCTCAAGAAGGTTGATGCGAACAACCTCGTGCTCTCCTGCACCTTTCTGTCAGAACTCCATCATCAACTCGTGTTTCAATATGACTTTGATTTTGCCCTGAAAAAGCATCTCCGGAAGCCGTAACTGCTCATTTTCCGGGCCGCACCTGGAGCACCAGATCGGTCCATTGCACCTTCTTTGGCGAATCGCCAGCCAACGTCAGTTGCAGGCGGTTCTCGCCACACTTCACGGAATCCGCTACGACATGGCTTTCTAACCAGCCCATCGTCGCGACAATCTCGATGGCTTTCCCGTTCCAATTCGCACGCAGGAACCTGGCGTCGGTGGCAGGCTTCAATTGCAAGCGCAGCGTGTCGTCTGCGAGGGTCGCCGCGGGATGTGCTTTTGAAAAACACCGGGTGGCGAAAGAAATCGAGTTCGATGCCGTCGATGTCGTAATTTCTGCAGACTTCCTCGATGTCACGAAACGCCAGGTCGCGGACATCGGGCAGCGCGAAATTCACCGCCGAGCACGCCCCATGCCTGAGCGGCTTCTGGATCGTGCCAAGCAGATACTCCGGATGCTCGTTCTTCAGCTTGTTGTCGCGGAACAGGATCGGCCCGTACTCGGCTTTACTGCCATCGTGAGTGTCGTTCATCCGGACGGTACCGCGTGCACGACCAGCTTCCACCAGCGCCGTGCCGGTCAATTCGTTGCCCGTACCGCCGCCCGGAGTTTCGGCAGCCAGCAAACCCAGTCGCCACGGCCGGTCATCTTCGTCGAGCTCGACCAGCAGATACGGCTCCGGAAAGGTCAAAGTTCTGTCATCTTCGTCCTTGTCCGTTCAGGACATTTTGAGCCTCGCCAGCAGAGTATCCTGCTTGATGACTTTCTGTGTTGCCACAATCTTCGTCGACCACTGATCGTTTTCGAACACTTCATAGGCAATTACGATCGGCAACGTGATGGTCGTGCCCCCCCCATCACCACGATGCCTTCACTCGGAAGCTTCGGCAACTCGTTGATGCCTTGTTTGGGTTTGTCCTTTCGTTTCGGGAGCACAGCCGGCATCTCGGCAGTTTTTTGTTTTGACGGTGCGCCAGCTGCGTCCTCCTCTGCGTCTTTTTCTGCTTTTGCAATCTCGGCCTTCATTGCGTCCCACTGCATCCCATTCGTGCGGATCGAAACTTCGGAGCCGGTGTCTTCGGCACGCACGTCGATTTCAAGTGATGACTTTTGCAGTGTGAATTTCAACCGGGCAAAGGTGGCGAGGTCGAATTCGGTGGCGGCTTTGGTCCATTTTTTCTTTTCGAGTTCAACGGAAAGATACTCCACAACGGACTTCACGTCCGATGGGCTCTTGAACTCGATCGATTCAAAGAAGTCATCGTATTCAATCTCCGTGGCATCGTCGGCTGAAGCCAGCGACGAGACAATCAAACCGAGAACCAACATGACCACCATAAAATGGAGCTGATTCTGAATCATCGCCGGATTCCTCCGCGAAGGGTTCGATCATACAATATTGGCAAACAATTAACTCGACAAAACACAGGAAAACGGAAGGGCATCACAATCTACCGCAAACCAGTGAGTCTGCAACCAATCAAGGCATTCCGCAGATCGTGCCGGTACGTCAGGCATCACAATCTACCGCAAACTGATGAGTCTGCAACGATCTGCAGGCAGGCAATTTTCAGGGTTTTTCGGCTGAGATTCGCACGGTGACGGTTCCTTCGTTCCTGCCGCGTTCTGACCAGTGATCATTGATCTGGAGCCACAGGAAGCCATCGATCGGCGACCGCAGGCGTTTCATGGATCCAATGGGAATGTGCCGCGTGATTTGGGTGCCGTCGGCGGAGACGATGATCCCGATGACTTCTCCCAGTGGTCGGCCATCGACGTAGTCAATTGTGATTCCGTCCGGTTCCGAAAACCAGGGCTTTGCCGTCTGTTCAACGACATAGCGGCCTTTGCACTCGATGACGATCTCTTGTCCCTTTGTCAACGACAACCCAGTCGAAGCCCATTGGTGGCTGACGTCCAGCGCGAATTCGGCTGGCAACCGGATCTCACCATTCAACTCGTGTGGTTTTAACGGAGTGAGGGCTGGAAATTGCACGTCGGCAACATCAGCCTCGTGAAGTCCATCAAGATACAGCGGCCACACCTGATCCAGTTGCTTCCATAATGCTTCCGGAACATCGGCAATCGCATCCTCAAATTGCCGTTTCGTGCGACAGGCGGAAACGGCCGCGAAGTCGAGTTGCAGCTCCGGATGATGATTGATCAGCCAGGCCAAAGCCCACGCATTGGCATATTGCGAATCCTCCTGAAACGTCATTTCCGGCGGATGCAGCACGGCTTGGAGCGGCACAATATCAGCCAGCTCACCCGTCACCGATGGCTCCTGATTGAAGTGTCGACGAATTTCCGCGATCCGATGCCAGCCTTCGAATCCCTCGACGGACGATGGCAGAATTCCAAATTCGCTCTTCGCGATGTCCGGGTGCAGTTGATGAGTCGCATAGTATTCGGCGATGCCTTCTGTGTACCACAATGGTGGAATGTCGCTCATTCCATATTCGCACATCAGGAAGCAGTGAGCAAACTCATGCAGCATCAGATGCCGACGGTAGTAGTCTGCCGTCTGGTTGTTCATCCAGAACCGATAACCCAGATGCCGACCATGCCGAATCGGATACTGTTCCGTCGGCAACACTCCGGCACGTTCAAAACGATCTCGCGCATCCATCAGAAATCCGGTGACCTGAAACTTCGTCCTGGCAAGATCGGGAGCCAGTTTGCCAAGACGCCGTTCGAGTGTCAGAAACAACGCATCAGCCAGCTGCGGCAGATCTGCCACAGATTCCAGCGGCAGATCGGTGACCAGAATCAGATGTTCGGACTCTACGATCCGCAACCCTTCCGCCATGAGTTCGTCACGGTTCAACTCTGGTCGATCATCGGGCAAACGAGATCGCTGAGGAGGAATGGGTGAAGATTGCGTAACGGTTGAAGACAACGGCGACGTGGAAATCGGTGTTTCTACGACGGTCGATGTCTCCGGAACCGTTGAAAGAACTTTTTGGACTTCGTCTTCCGGTTCAGTTGCCGTCGCGTCCGACGACTCTGTCATGTCCGTAGCTGCCTGGGGTTGTGGAGAATCGCCACCGCAGCCGTGCAATGCCGCGAGAAGCAACACGCAAATGCCAATAGCCGTCCTGCGACGAAATGGAATGCCGTATCGCTCATTCATGGTAAACGGCTCACTGGCAAGTCACTATTTGCACTGTTTGACTTTCTCATCGAAGACCCCATGCGGCTTGCCCGGATGGTGAAAGAGATGGTGGGGTCGAAAGTCTATATTCAACGCGGTCGGAAATGAGTCCGGCGAGCGGAGCGGCGTGAGCCCTCCGGTACCTCGTTTTTGTACCGGCAAGCTGACGCATGCCGCTCGCCAATTGTCTC
>JAYUVA010000309.1:0-4504 GCA_043754375.1 Candidatus Kuenenia sp.
GCGCGATTCCACAATGCCGGAGTATCGCACAGCGCCAGCGCTCCGTCGAAGTCGTTGCGTTCGAAGCATTCACCTATATCGTTCAGAAACGTCTGCTCAGCTTCCACGCCCGGGAATGATTTTTGCTTAATCCTCCGAAACAACAGATAGCCGCAAAATGCTCCCACCATGGCGCACGCAGCAATCGCGATCCAGATGGAGTTTTCCACCACTTTCATCATGAACGAAGCTTCAACTTTTTGACCCTGAGCCAGCATGAATACAAGGCCGGCACCGTTCTGCAACCAGTTCATAGGACATTCCGAGAAGACGAAAGAGGAGAATCGGAAAGGTGAAATGAAGATTCAGCGGGGAATCGGGGGCTAAAACCAACCGGGCGAAGCACCGACCTGGCCATTTGGCTTTTGATGTCTGACCCCGTTTCCCAACACACTACTTTAACAATTGCTTCTGGACAAAAAACTCAAAGCCACTCCCGGCTCGGCGAACTCGAAAATACGTTTTTCTAATTTCATCGACCGTGTGGCCTCCGAATTCCTGTTCAATCGTAGCCATCAGCGTCTCTGTTTCTGACGTGTAAAAGTGCAGCACCGCTGCGGCTGATGCATCAATGCCCGCTTTCTGAAACAGCTCGACGTCCGCCACACGACGATCTTCACTGCCATCCGCCCAGTTCATGAACAATCTCTGCTCCGCTCCAGCGGCACCTTCCTTGATTTCACGCGTTGGGGGTTTGTCAGCACTCATGTTACTCATGTAAACCAGACGACTTTCCGCAGGAAACATCGCCCCCAATTCGATCCCAAAAAAATCCAGCTGAGCGGCGTAACTGGTCAAATCTCCCTTGTCGGCGAATTCGACAATCCACCGCTGTTCTCGTTTTGTGCCGCCCCGACCACCACCACCCGTCCCCAACGGTCGACCACCGGTACCGTCAGCACTGCCAGGGATTCCTGTATTCTTTGACCCCGTGAATTCATTCGGTGCGACAACGGCGGCTGCGTTTTCGGAGACCTCGACGATTTGCTCGACGACTTCTTCAAGTTCAGTGACGTCTGTTTCTTCGTTGGCGAGTGACGGATCCAGTGAAACATCCTCGGGTGATTCCACGTTTGGCGTTGCGTTTGGGTCACCGTCTTCCCAGCCACCGTCGCCGGGAGGGAGCATGACGACTTGTTTCTTTTGCGGCGCTGGTAGCAGATTCGACAACCAGATGAAGATCATCACGATCAACGTCAACATGGCGCACAGAGCGGAGGTTGAAAGTGCCGAGACGGTAATGTCGTATTTTGTCAGCTTAATATGTGGCGAACGGACCGGAAGTGTCGCGCGGGCGCTGGGTTTTTCAGCAATCGACATGGGACGACCTTTCAGAACGCGCGATCCGAAAAGGGGTCTGACCCTTTAGAGGCGAGGCGATGATGTTGTGTTTCCGCATGCCGGAGAGGGTCAGACCCCTTTTCGCATCTCCGGGTTTTATCGAATCGTGAGCATTCTGACAAAGAACTCAATGCGATCCACGAAAAAACTTTACGCAATCACCATTTGCATCCGTCAGAGGGTGGGATTGAGCTGCGGAAAGGTCGCCTTAATCGTTGAACGGCAAGCGGCAGGCGTCGGTGCCAGGTTGCGCCTACGCCTGCGGCTCGCCGTTAAACGAAAATGCGGAAAACATGACCTGCTCCATGGCGATCAATGATGGCAATGGTCGTCCGGTGCTCGCAAAGCACGCCAGTTCCACCCTATAGTACAGCCTGTTGGATGCGTCTCACCTTTGTCCTCTGAATCATGCCCGTGTCCGTTCAGATTTCAAATCTCAATCCCGCTCTCGACGTCCTCACCACTTTGGCCGTATTTGAGGATGAACAATTTGTGCTGCTTTTCGACAGCGCAGCCCGATATCGGGAACGCGACGCGCGGTATACGATTTTGACTGCCGATCCGGTTGCTGTGACTCGGCTCGACAAAGCCGTGTTCGGAGACGATCCCTTTGGCGTACTCCGAGCGTGGCAGAAATGTCTCCCCGCGCTGTCTGACGAGGAACGCGCAACGCTGCCGCCATTCTGTGGCGGAATTGCGGGCTTGTTGTCGTACGAACTGGGTCAGGCTTTCGAGAGAATTCCCAATCCCGCAATCGACGATTTCAAAACCCCGGCAATGCTGGTCGGACTGTTCGATTGGGCCATTGTCTGGGATCACATCGCAGGCACGGTTCGTCGTTACGTATTGCAACTTCAGGACGCTCTGTCGCCGCAACCTCCAACGCCGTTCTTCGACCGAGTCGCATGGATTGAAGAACGACTGCAGCGCGACATGGATCGCAATCCCGCATCCGTCTCCGCGGGCGCTTCGAATTCGCAGTCAATCACGATCGCTGAGCGACATCATCGGATCGAGCCAACCTCCGGGATTTTTTCCGATTTCACTCGCGATCAGTACACCACCGCCGTGGCGCGAGTCATCGAATACATCCGGGCAGGCGACATCTTTCAGGCCAACCTGTCGCAGCGACTTCTTGCTCCCTGGTTTGGAACAGCCGTACAACTTTATGAGAGTATCCGAACCAACAACCCGGCCCCGTTCTGCGGCTTGCTCAAGGCAGAGGATTTCTCCATCGTCAGTGCGTCACCGGAACGATTTCTGAAAGTCGATCGATCGCGGCAAGTGGAAACTCGTCCGATCAAAGGCACGCGCCGCCGACCGCGTTCTCCAATCGCCGACCTGTATGCCAGTCAAGAACTTTCGACGAGCGAAAAAGACCGCGCGGAGAACGTCATGATCGTTGATCTGTTGCGAAACGATATTTCCAGGTCGTGCCAGCCCGGAACAGTTCGCGTCACAGGACTCTGCGAAGTCGAACGCTTTGAAACGGTCCTGCATCTCGTCTCAACCGTCGTGGGAACCCTCCGCGACGACTGTGATGTCTGGGACCTGATGGCCGGGTGTTTTCCCGGTGGCTCGATTACCGGAGCACCCAAAATCCGCGCGATGGAAATCATTGCCGAAATGGAACCAACCGTTCGTGGAGCGTACTGCGGCAGCCTGTTTTTCCTCGGACCCTGTGGCGACTTCGACAGCAGCATCCTGATTCGCACCTTTACGCTCAAACACGGCTGGGTCCAATTTCCGGTTGGCGGTGGCATCGTCGCTGACTCTGACCCGCTCGACGAATATCGCGAGACCCTCCACAAAGCCTCCGGCATGATCCGTTCGCTGAGGATGACTTGAGAATGGCAGATTCGTTTAACCGCGTGGGCATCGCCCCGCGCTTTGTGTTTCAAATCTCAAATACGAAATCTCAAATAGAACGAGCGCGGCCCGCTGGGCACGCGGTTAAACGTTGAGCGATCATGCGTCTGCCTTCAGGCAGCACTTCTTGTACTTCCTGCCGCTGCCGCAGGGGCAGGGATCGTTGCGGCCGACTTTGGAGTCTGCTGTTCGTATGGTCTCGACCGCAGGGGGATCATAGTCATCGTACTGCTCCTGCTGACGTGCCCGCTCGGACAGTCGCATCTGGCGAATTGATTCAAGGCCGTTTACGTATTCAATCGCACTATCCAGATCGAGGCCTGGGGGGAGCAGGAGGGGATCCCGTTCGTCGAAGCCATCCTCATCGCTGTCATCTTCGTCGCTATCCTCGGGGTGATACCCCCCAGACTCGTCGTCTCGGTCTGCCTGCCACGACCGCACCTCGATCACAGAATTTTCGATCCGTTTGGCACGACGTCGATTCTCCAGGCCCTCCCTGAAATCAACGTCCGGTTCCTCGAGCCAGTCGTCCACTTCTTCCTCGCAAAGTCGGTATTCGTCGATGCAGTCCTGACTGAAGGCTCGCTGAATATCGTCAGCGGCCTCTTTGGCCTGCAAGTCAAGAAGGACCATGACGATGGTCGTGGTGAGGTCCCCGTCAGAATTCTCAATCGCCTGATTCATCCAGGATCGAAGGTACTCAATTGCCGATTCCCGAGAAAGTTTTCCTTCGATGATCATCCAGTAGATTCCATCGACGAGTTCTGCTCGAACGTTTTCATCGACATTCGGGTCTTCCGCCAGTTTGCGGATCGCGTCCGGATCAGCAGCCAGACGGCCGACAATCTGATCAAGATATGTCATAGACAGGTCCGTGAACCGACTCACAACTTCGGGATTTCGATGGCAGACGCCCTCAAGAATGACGGGCAATGCATCCGCGAATTCAAATTCCGTCAGCAGCACAGCGGCAATGTCGTGAGCGTCCGAGTGCAGCCATTCCTCGTCAGTTTCATCGTCGCGAAATGTCGCTGCCTCTTTCAGGATCTGAATCAGCTTTGGCGTGGACTCTTCACGATGCCGGCGCAGCCATCGGACTGCCGAAACAACGTCGTCCAGATGGCTCCCTTCGCGGATTCGTTCAATCGCTTCATCGACGTCCTGAGGCGGGAGTTCATCCACAAAACTTCGCGGCAGACGCTGGAAATACTCCACGGGATCACCGATTCGGTTCCGGCGAAACTCTTCAGCTTTG
>JAYUVA010000310.1:0-4112 GCA_043754375.1 Candidatus Kuenenia sp.
CACCATCAGCAGTGTCACGTTGTGGTCGCGACAGGTATTTCGAATCAGATCCAGAATCAACTGTTGATTGGCCAGGTCGACGTTTGCTGTCGGTTCATCAGCCAGTAGCAGGACCGGCTTGTTGGCGAGCGATCGGGCGACCGCGACGCGCTGCTGTTCGCCAACGGAGAGTTTCTGCGGCGAATGATTCAGACGGTGTCCGAGCCCGACACGTTCGAGCAACTGTTTTGCGAATGCCTTATCAACGCCGCGTCCTGAAAAGGACATCCCAAGCAGCACGTTTTCCAGAGCCGAAAATGCCGGCAACAGGTTAAACGTCTGAAACACGATGCCGATTTTCGCCGCGCGAAATCTGTCACGCACGACTTCCTGTTTGGCCGCGATATCGCTGCCATCCACAACGACTCGACCGGAATCCGGCGTCAGGATTCCGGAAATGATGTTGAGCAACGTCGTCTTGCCGCCGCCGCTGGCCCCAATCAGCGCAACCTGTTCACCCTGGTTCATGGCAAAGCGCTCGATCCCGAGCACCGGAATCCGGTTTCCTCCAGGTTCGCGATAGGATTTTCGAATTCGTTCCAGCAAAAGTGACATGCAGCCTTCCCGGGCGATGAGTTGCAGCTTGAAAAACACGCTTGTAGCGAACTGTACGCGAAATGAGTCGAGAATCTGAATTGCAATTTGACGATTCCCACATCGCGATTCCTGTAAGCACCAGTGCAGAAGTTCCTTCGTTTAACCGCGTGCCCATCGGGCCGCGCTTCGCGGCCAATCGCGGGGCGTTGCCCACGCGGTTAAACGATATTATGCCACACTACTTCTGCCGAGGTGCTTATGAGGGGCAAATCGGGCCGCGCGCGCACTATCGATTGTCAATCGTTGATCATTCATTGCTGCAGAAATGCACGCAGCTTTGGGATCAGCAAGTCCTCGATTCTTTTCGTCCAGCATTCCCAGACCACGAGAACCTGCCAGCCGTCGGCGCGCAGGCGTCGCATGTTGCGGCGATCACGGACCGTGTTGGCCGTCCGTTTGGTTTTCCAGAATTCTGAGTTCGTCGTCGGCGTCACGCGTCCATAGCGACACCGATGCGAATGCCAGAAGCAGCCATGAACGAAGATAATCCTGCGGCGGGACGGCAGCACAATGTCGGGCTTGCCGGGCAGATCGCTGCGGTGCAGACGAAAGCGGAATCCCATCCGATGCACGATTGACCGCACGATCAATTCCGGCTTTGTATCACGCGGACCGATCCGCGACATGTTGAACGATCGCTGCGCGGGAGAATGCACGTCGGTCATCGCGGATTGCTCAGTTCTACTTCAGCACGAGCTGCACGGAAATCACGGCGCCGTCGCGAAGGACTTCAATCGAAATCTTATCACCTGGCCGATGACTTTCCACTTCTGAAAGAAATTCATCCGGTTTTAAAGTCTTCTTGCCATTCACACCCACGATCACATCCGCGCGGGTGATGTCGCGTTTTTCAAAAGTGACGAAGCCACGCCGTGTACGGCGAATTTCCGGCCCCCTCAGTCCTGCATTTGCTGCCGGCCCGTCCACAGCCAGCGTCTCAATCCTCAGACCTGCTTCTGTACGAGCCACTTCGTCGATGCCAAACTCCGGACGAATAAATCGTCCATGCTCAATGAGTTCCGGCACGACGCGTGCCAACAGATTGGCGGGAATCGCAAATCCAATCCCTGAATTCTGGCCAGTCTTACTCGCAATCGCCGTGTTGATCCCGATCACTTCACCATGAGAATTCAGCAACGGCCCACCGGAGTTGCCGGGGTTAATGGCGGCATCGATCTGGATGACGGACTTGATCGAACGTGCCTGGGTCACCGGCAGTGTGCGGTCCAGGCTGGAAATGATGCCGGTGGTCATCGTGCGTTCCAGACCAAACGGATTTCCGATCGCGAAGACCTTCATCCCGACTTTGAGGTTTGAAGAATCAGCGAACCGCACTGGTACGAGTGCTTCCGGAGCGGCCTCAATTTTTACAACGGCCATATCATTGATCGGATCAGCTCCGACAAGTTGGCCCTCATATTCCTGGCCATCGTACAGCGTGACCAGAATTCGCTGAGCACTCTCAATGACGTGATTGTTGGTGAGAATGTGGCCTTCACGGTCAAGGATAAACCCCGACCCGGAATCTGAGGTCGGGTTGTCGCCGAATAATCCGCGAGCGGCACCGAATCTCGTCGCAATATTCGTGACGCTGCGATCGTTGGCTTCGTAAACAAAAGCCGAGACGGCTTCATCCGGTGCCAGCCCGTTGGCGTCGTACACGCGCGGCGGAATCATGTCGCTTAACGCATCGCCGAGTAGTGTTTCGTTTGCTGGTGCCTGGAATGAAATCTCCCGCGTGGCCGCACGCTGCTGCTGTACTGCCGTTGAAGGTAAATTTGGGGGCGGGGCAGCGGCAGCAGACGTCGGTGACGGACCGCGTTGGAGCCACATCACGAGAGAGGCACCGATCAGGAATGAGCAAAAACACATCGCAGCGTTCTTCATCGCTGCTTCCTCCGTGAAAATATGGGGCTTTAAAAAAGGGGTCAGGAACCAATAGCCAAATGGCCCAGAGGGTGCTCCGCACTATTGGTTCCTGACCCCTTTTTTAAAGTTTAAGTAGGGTGTGTGTAGCGCCAGCGGAACACACCAGTTTCTCACGCTTTCCCGAAACGGTGCGTTGCGCTCCGCTTCACGCACCCTACGATACAGTGCATCACAATTCTTGACAAGATGATGCCACCTAGCGGCGATCCTCACTGTTTTCTTCGGGCTCGTCTTCGTCCGGCTCGTCGTCGTCAATGTCATCATCGTCATCGTCGAATTCATCAAAATCGGCGTCTGGATGCAAAGGATCATCCGGGGAAAAGAAGAAATCTCCCAGACCCATCGGCACAATGTTGCCCCCCAGAGACTGACTTTTGCGACTTGCCAGCGACTTCAGATCGGCGGCATCTTCACCCAGACACTTTTCCAGTGATTCTCGCCACGCATCGTCGCGGGCAACCGGATGCGTCGGATCCTGAGCGATTCGCTTGAGCGCAAAACGCATAATATTGATGCCGTCGCGGGTGGAAAAATCGAGGTTGAGCGAATGCGATTCCTGCAGGAAATCGACGGTCAGATTGAGCATCTGATCGTCCGCGAACGGCAAGTGATACTTCAGAATTGCCAGTTCATCTTCCCGCGCCGGATGACCCAGAGTGAGAGTCGGCTGCAGGCGGCTCATAATGTAGTCAGGAATCTCAAACGTGGATTCATCTTCATTCATCGTCACGGCGCATCGAAAATCGGGATGAGCGGCGATTGTGATGCCCGCGACAATCGATTCCACGTAACGACGATGATCGAGCAGCGGCGCAAGGCTGGCCCATGATTTTTCGTTCATGCGGTTGCCTTCATCCAGAATACACACGCCGCCTGTCAGCATCGCGGTCACCATCGGTGAAGCGTGGTAGGCGATTTTACCGCTTTCCGCAAGCACGGGCGTGACCAGCAGATCTTCCGGTCGAGTGTCCGCCGTACACTGATAAATGTAGAGATCCTGGCCGCGTTGTCGTGCGCCAGAGATTGCGAGCGTGGTTTTGCCGATACCCGGTGTTCCCACCAGACGCGGCGTCAACGGCAGGTCGCGTTTATCGACGACCAGCCAGCAGGCGAGCAATTGTTTGAGTACCTCTCTCTGTCCGATCCATTCGCCTTCGCTGGCGTCAGGAGTTCCAAGGTGCAGAGAGATTCCGTCGATCGAGTGAATTCGGCTCATTGATGTGTGCGGGGGCTTCGAAAGGAACAGGACGTTTCATTCAGTACGCGGATGAGCGCTAATCGCCGCAGGATTGTCAACTGACAGCAGCTTACGATTTCGGCAACGAGCGTTTCCATGCGATAATGTCATCCAGAATTGTGTCCAGTCCCAAAGTCGGCTTTTGGCCAATTGTGGAAAACAGGCGATCGACGTTTGGAACTCGCCGCTGGACATCCTCGAAGTCGTCACTATACGCCTTACGGTACGGCATGAATTCAATCTGGACCCTGGGATCAACCTTGTCAATCACGCGCTTGGCCAACTGCAGAATGGACACCGGTTGATCACT
>JAYUVA010000311.1:0-3199 GCA_043754375.1 Candidatus Kuenenia sp.
CGGCGTTAATTTTTCCGAAGTTTCGAACTTCGTCCTGGTCGATAGTACGAACAGACGGAATCGGCATACGGAGCCCTGCCTTCGCTGAAAAGATCGCAACCCGCGAGTCTGAAAAAAACTCGCGATTAATTAACTACGCTGGTCCATCCATGGAAACTCGCCCGCCCGGCGGAACGGCGCGCGACAAAAGACACCTGTCAATTAACTCGACAGCTGCCTGCTTCTCTGAGCCATCCACATCAAATTCAGGAACGCCGGACGCTCGCTGGAAACCAAGTGTCGAGCCTTCATTCACTAACGGATAAGCACCCAAGGAGGCAACTCATCCAAACCACTGGCATATGCCACCGCCGGGAACGATCAACGATCGTCCCGGCCAGTGCCAACGAAAAGCTCTGTCACAGAGTCTGCAACACTCGATCACTTGATGTCGCAGGTGCCGCCAGCCGCTACAACTTCGGCCTTCAGCTTCTCTGCATCTTCCTTCGAGACACCTTCTTTCAAAGACTTTGGAACGCCTTCGACAAGGTCTTTCGCTTCTTTCAGACCAAGGCCCGTCATCGCGCGGACAACCTTGATGACAGCGATCTTGTTTTCGCCAAATCCTGTAAGGACGACGTTGAATTCCGTCTGCTCTACGGGCGCCTCAGCAGGAGGAGCGCCGCCGCCCATCATCATCACCGCACCGCCACCTGCTGGCTCAATACCGTGAACTTCCTTGAGGTAATCTACGACCCGCTTGGCTTCCAATAGGGTCAAACCAACAATCTTATCGCCAAGCTCTTTTGTCTTACTGTCAAATTCAGTGGCTGCTTCTGCAGACATTGCCAACACCTTTCTCTTTCGGAAACACGCTTTTCGTTAACAACAAATCACATCAGCAGAACACCGAGCCGCTGAATCACTCAGAAGTTTCTCGCTCAGACAACGTCTTCAACTGGCCAGCCAACTGACCACCTGAACTCTGCAGACAACCCGCCAACTGCCTTCCGGGAGCCAGCATCAATCCTGCAATCTGACCGATCGTTTCGATGCGGCCAGCACTCTTGCTGAGACTATCGACAGCGGCGGCATTGAGGGTCTGACCCTCAACGCTGCCACCTTTAATTTCCAATTTCGGGATTTCTTTCGCGTAACCCGCTACCGCTTTGGACAGCGCAACGACGTCGTCACCACCCCACAACAGCGTCGATGGCCCTGCCAGAATAGTTTCCAGCCCTTCGATGCCCTTTTTCTTCAAGGCGTTCGCCGCGATCGAATTTTTTACAGTCAATGCCGTGATCTGGACTTTGCGAAGTCCCAGTCGCCAGCGATTCGCGGAAATGGCATCCATCTTTGAGCAATCGACGACGATGAAATCCCGCGCATCTCCAATCCGTGACTGGATATCGGAAATTACCATGTCTTTAACGTGACGACCCATTGCTGACCACTCACCGCAAGAAAAACAAACTCAACGAAACTAAAACCTGCAATCTTCAGCCTAAACGGCCACCAGAATCGCCGGCATCATGGTTGCGGAAACTACAACCCCGCGAACATAAACGCCTTTCGAAGCGCTCGGCTTCAAACTGCGGATAAAGTTCAGCAGCGATTCAATATTCTCCGTTAACTTCACGGCATCAAATGACATTCGTCCGACAACGCAATGTACATTCGAACCATTGTCCACTCGAAATTCGACTTTACCCGCCTTGTATTCCCGCACGGCATTCGCAACGTCCTGCGTTACCGTGCCGGCACGAGGACTAGGCATCAAACCACGAGGACCAAGCACTCGACCCAACGGACCAACAACACCCATCATGTCGGGTGTCGCAATCGCGACATCAAATTCGAGCCAGCCGTCCTTAATTTTGTCAGCCAACTCTTTACCGCCGACAATGTCTGCTCCCGCCGCTTGTGCGATCTTGACATTTTCACCCTGAGCGAAAACGATCACACGCTGCGACTTACCGATTCCATGCGGCAACACAATTGAGCCACGTACAATCTGATCCGCCTGACGTGGGTCGACGCCAAGACGTACGGCAATCTCTACCGTCTGGTCGAATCCAATTCGCTTGATCGCCTTTGGCAGCGATTCTTCAAGCCCCTTTAGCGCGTTGACCGCCTCCGGCAATCCCAGCAAACCCAGG
Organism: Candidatus Kuenenia sp.; assembly: GCA_043754375.1. GTDB lineage: Bacteria > Planctomycetota > Planctomycetia > Planctomycetales > Planctomycetaceae > SXXK01. The sequence continues at coordinate 2,139 of JAYUVA010000311.1, forward strand.
CCAGCCGCCTTCTTGGACAGAGCTTTCATTCGCTTTGACTGACCTGCCATTTTTCACATCCGCTTTTGTCAACCAGGACCACTTCAAACAACTACACATCCATTACACGTCGGGAACTAATCAATTACTTCAATTCCCATGCTCCGAGCCGTCCCGGCAATCATCTTGCGGGCCTGCTCCAGCGAGGATGCATTCAGATCTTCATACTTCTGCTTTGCGATCTGCTCTAATTGAGCGGTTGTCACGCTGCCCACCTTGGTCCTGAGCGGATTTGGCGAGCCCTTTGCGACTCCGGCGACCTTCTTGAGCAACACGGCCGCTGGTGGACTCTTCAACACAAACTCGAACGTGCGATCGTTGTAGACTGTGATGACGCAGGGGATCGTCACGCCCATCATATCCCGAGTTCGCTCGTTGAACTGCTGCACAAACTGGCCGATGTTCACGCCATGCGGACCAAGCGCAGTCCCCACGGGCGGGGCCGGAGTTGCCTGACCACCCGTCACCTGCACTTTGATCTGCGCTGTAACCGCACGCTTTTTACCCATGACCGATCAACCCAGCTCGCTAAACAAAACAACAATCAAAACACCACATGAACAATGTCAACACTAGATTGACTCGACCTGCCAATGATCCAACTCAACCGGCGTCGATCTCCCGAAGATCTCTATTAACACCGAAACCTTACCATTGTGCTCATCGACCCCCTCGACAGTTCCTTCGAAGTTTTCGAAAGTTCCCTCGCGAATCTTGACCACATCACCGGATGAAAATTGAATTCGCACTTTAGGGGCGGCAGTGGCCTGCTGCTCAGCACGCCCCAGCATCCGATCCACCTCATGCTGCTCCATTGGCATTGGCTTGCCAGCCGCACCCGCAAAATCACCCACGCCGCCAGTATCGCGAACCAGATACCACGTATCATCATTCAAGACCATCTGAATCATGATATAACCCGGAAACAACTTCCGGTCATGCTCTTTGGGAGCCCCGCCACGAGTATCCACAACCTTCTCAGATGGAATTACAATCTCGCCAAAGAATTCTTCCAAACCCTC
>JAYUVA010000312.1:0-15095 GCA_043754375.1 Candidatus Kuenenia sp.
CACATGAATGCCGAGAAGCCTCTGGTTTTGAAGTCCGTGCATTTCAGTCTGATGACCGCGTCAACCCGTCGAGTATAGACGACGGCACGACGCTGACGCGGCCCGTGAACTGCCGATTCACGCTCGAAACCGCTGAAACCATGGAAAAATGGCTGGCACGAGCGTCTGATCTAGCGCGCAACTGTGTTCAAATCCGCACAAATTAACCGCCGGAAACACGCAAATCTGCAAGATGCGCCACAGAATGGCCGTCGAACCAGCAAGATACCAGTCATTTTTGTCGTGAATGCCTCCCATTCATCGAGAGAGTCGTTCGCTGGTACAGCCCGAATTTCGAACACGCCGTCGGAAATCCACTAATAACCACGGTGCCAGCTACAAACTCGTGGCGTAATTTGAAATACTTACGTGGATTACAGGACAGACAACTAAGGGATCGGCAGAAACACAAATGCCCTCCTGCCAGAGACATCTCCCTCAACTTGTCGAAACAGCAAGGTGACCTGCAATATGTCAACTCATTCGGCATCCGCCCTTGGATCGCTGTTGGCGAAAATCACTTGTCCGCACTGCTGGTTTCAGTTCCCACCGTATGATACGAAGTGGATTTCCGTACATCCAAGCCTGCAGGATGACCCCAAAGTGCCGGAAGGACATCGGCGGTTTTTGCCCACTCGATTCGATACCTCAGGGCAGGCGATCGATGCGAAAGGTGAGTCGTGTCTGGAGTTGGCTTGTCCGCGATGTCACCTGAGCCTTCCTCGTGATGTGCTTGAACTTCCGATGGCTTTCTTTTCAATTCTGGGGTCACCGAGCTCAGGCAAGTCCTATTTCTTGTCGGCTTCATTATGGCAGCTTCGGACCCTGTTGGGACAAAAGTTCGGGATCAGTTTCGAAGACTCTGATCCGATTGCCAACCACAAGTTGCATGAATACGAAGAAATACTCTTCCTGAATGCGAAGAGAGACAGGCTGGTCGCACTTCCGAAAACGGAACTGGATGGAGATCTTTACGAGCAGATTGAAATGGAGCATGGCCGCATGATGCTTCTTCCGAAGCCGTTCATCTTTCGAATGCGTTTACTCCCTTCCCATCCCAAGGCAAAAACGATTCGAAAGAATGGACGCACGATTTGCCTCTACGACAACGCGGGCGAACATTTTCTGCCAGGGGCGCAAACTGCCACCTCGCCAGGCACACGGCATTTAGCGGTGGCGAAAGCTCTGCTCTTTGTTTTCGATCTCACGCAGCATCCGAAGGTGAGAAGACTTTGCCAGGGAAAAAGTGATGATCCACAAGTCAATGACGACGTCAGTAGTTATCGACAGGATTTGATCCTGACTGAAGCCACACGACGTATTCGCGCCGAGACGAAATTGCCATCGGGGCAAAGAGACAAACGTCCTTTGATCGTCGTGCTGACGAAATACGACGCATGGGCAAGCATTGCGAATGGCAAGCCGCTCACCAGAGACTGGATTCTTCAGGAACTGCCGAACGGAATGAATCAGTTCAATGTCCGCCAGCTCAAAACAGTCTCGGACTCATTTCGAAACCTGCTCCTGAAACTGGCCCCAGAAATTGTGACGTCGGCTGAGGCGTTCTTTGAAGATGTGACTTACATTCCGGTGAGTGCATTGGGCTGTTCTCCACAGGAGATGGCAGGCACTCAGTCGAAGGACGGGGTATCACGACTTGCATTGGGAATTAAGCCCAGCGAAATCGCTCCGGCATGGGCGGAAGTTCCATTGTTGTATGCGATTCAAAGGACGATTCCCGGGTTGATCGCTGCGACGAAATGAAGCCTGTTCGAAAACTGGCAGCGTGCTCATCGGGATCATTCTTGAGATTGCGGACTTTTAGCGTAACATACTTTCCGGCACATTCCGATGAGGCCGCTTTCGAAGGCCAGGCGATCGTGTCCGAATTTGTCACGCCAAATGAGACCCTGAATATGAAGACTATCGATTCCACTGTCAAAGCTCTTCAGAATGAAATCTGTCTCTCAAAACTTGAGCAGGCGCGGCAATTGTCCGTTGGCCAAAGACTTCTGGCCGGGCCGGAACTCTTTGATATGGGGTTGATGATGATGCGTTCCGGGATTCGCATGCGTTACCCTGAGTACAATGAAAAACAGGTCAACAACGAGATTTTTCGCCGATTGGAGATCGCCAAGCGTATCGACGACGGAGACCGCTACCGTCTGGTGGATGCGACCGATGAACAGTACTGATGCAGTACTCCGTTTCATCATCGCATAGATCGCGATTCATTGTGCCTCGCTGCTCCGCAGCGAGAATTTCCGCCACGGAATGTCGGGGCACATTGGGTTGCGGGCGAAGCCTGCTTTATGGATAAAACATCATGGTCGAAGAAATCATTTACACATCGGCAGAGAAAGGCCTGAAGCAGGGGAGTCGTGGCTTCTGCACGGTCGTCAGCACGTCCGGGATGGCACTCAATCTCGCGGAGCGGCTGGAGTCGATGAGCGGCTATCGGCAGGCATTCCCGCTCAATGATCCTCAGTCATCGCTGAACCCTGTCAATTACTCCCATGTAACGATGCGACTTGCTGGCAAGAAACTCCATGTCCTGTCGCGGGTGGCGGATGCAGGGCAAGACTACACGGGGCGCAGCAACAAGCTGGCTCACCACCTTGTGATTGGTAGTGTTGTGAATCTGGCTGCCGGCCCGGCACGGCTGCTGGCGGACGCAAGTGTTATTGTGGACCGCTGGGACGGCGTTGTTCGGCATATTCCTCCTCGTGAACTCCCCACACCCTCGATTCCCTCAACGATTCAACTCTCTGCGTGGAAAGCGATCTGCGGAGATGGCGGCTGGGCTGGCTCCGTTGCAGAACAATTGCTGCAGAATCCCGCACCGCTCTCAGTGATTTTTGGTGCGGGCACAGACACCTTGTCGCTGGTGCGTGAGGTCCTGGATCTTGTTCCGGCTGCTCAGCGTTGGAATATCACTTTCAGCACCTACTTTACGCGGCTGCTTGCCGGTGCAGAGTGCCAGTTGCGGTTTGTATTGAACGACACACCGGAAGCGACGGCACTGCGAAACGATGCGCGAGCCCGCGTGGTTGATTTGACAAAGCCACTTCCGGCGGCAACCGGCGGAACTTTGATCGCAATCGCAAGATCTGGACAGTTGACTCCACAGGAGCCTGCCCCTGTTGCACCGACGACACGCACAGCGATCCAGTCCAAAGAGCATGTGGCCGCAGCGTCACCGAAAGCAGCAGCGTTGCCAGCACCTCTTTGGTTTGGTCAACCGACCATTGGCGATGCGACGGAGGATCTGCCCGATATTCCTTTCCCGGTGAGTCGCAGTCGCCGCAAACTGATGCTGGTTGTTGCGTTACTACTGTTCACGACAGTGACAGGAACGCTGGTGGCCACCGTCATGTTCCTCGGAAAGGGAGGAAAGCCGGATAAGTTTAGTAAGATTGTAGCGAACACAGTGCCGGCGGACTCTCAGCAGTCGATCGATGACGGTAAGCCAGCAGCAGAAAAGGCTCGTCTTGCTGCCGAAGCCGCGAAAGCAGAGGAGGCTCGTGTTGTTGCTGAAGCCGCAAAAGCGGAGGAGGTTCGTGTTGACGCAGTAGCCGCAAAAGCGGAGGAGGTTCGTGTTGCCGCCGAAAAGATAAGAGTGGAGGAGGCTAAGAAGCTGGCTGACAAAAAGCTATCCGACGACTATTGGGAAAAACAAGGCCCTTTCTTCTTTATACGCCAAGATGAAACACGTCGTGATTCACATGACCAATGGTTGTTTGAACTTCCAAAACCAGGCGAAGACATCGAACCTGAATCGCTGCCACTGAGTGTCAAAGATCAGAATGTTGAGCTGGCGTTATTCGAAGGTGCGAAGCATCTGTTCGCTGGTAGCCCATATAAGCTGGAGCTGATTCAGTCACCGGACGATCCCAACAAGTGGATTGCGAAAGCGAATGAGATCGAATTGGCGGAATACACTATAGAATGGATCGATTCGGCCAGTGACGCAGAACGTACCCCCAATCGCCTTGTCCATTTTCATTGGCTGCCTGCGAGCAACAGAGAAAAAGAAGCATCGGAACTACTACGATGGTGGCCGCTCCAGATTCGCGTGGGCGACAGAAACGCGGTGCTGCTGCAAAGGAAGGCAGTTAACCTCAGCACTCAACTTAGCTGGAAGACACTGTTAGCATCGAACGACTTCACATTCCCCAAAAGTGACGAACTCACCGCTGTGACGCTCGATAACAAGTCTCCCGTGAGTTTAACTCTGCAAATCACAGAAGCCGACCACGAGCCGCAAGAGTTGACCATAAAGATCCGGGCCGAGGAAGATACGGATGCAGATGAGCCTGCGGCCGAGGAAGATACGGATGCAGATGAGCCTGCGGCCGAGGGACACCACGATCCGAGTGCCGATGATCCACCGGGGACGACCGTACGGTATTTTTCCCTCAAGCTTCCCCTCAAATTCGTCGAGGCACCTCCAGGTATTGACGACAGTCCATTGGGATTCGGCACTTTGAAAATGAGTTTGAATTATGCTGCGAGAAAAGGATTAATATTCCGTCCCAAAATGTCCATCACAGTCCGGCTTCCCCAGAAACATTTGGTCAATAGTTTTCCAAGCGTTGCAATGGGCGAAGAGTTGAACAGTCTTGCTAAAAACCCGAGGCTGCTCGAAAAGATTCCACAAAACATTTTCGACGAGGCCAGGAAGGAAATGAGTATTTTTGTTGATGCTATAAAAAAAGACCAATCGTTGTGGCACACACAAAAACTGGTGAAACTTCCCGGCAAGAAGTCATTTAATGCGACATTTAAGAATCGTGCCAACGCTGCCATCAAGTCGATTCGCAGCGTGATCCCGAATCTGGAAAAAGCTCTAACGAATGCGAAACGGACATTGGCCGATTATAAACCCGCCATTGGAGAAGATGTTGTCAATGACCCCAGCCCGCAATTGAGAACGCTGCGAAGCAATGTGGTTAGCGCTCAAGATGCTTTTGCCAAAGCGACCCCGTTTGCACCGGCGGTTAAAACATTCAGCTCGCTGATGAACGAGCTAATTACGCATGTAGATAAAGAGATCGAGATTCTTCTACACGACCACCAGCCGATTTCCAATCTTGTTCAGGCGTTTGAGAATGCGGACAACGAAGGGCAGTTTCAGGTTCAATGTCAATTGTCGGGCCAAGTGGAAACCCCAGGCAGCGACCACCGTGAGAGCCTGATTCTGTACTTCATAGAATCGATGCCAGAAGATAAACGTCGATAGTAAAAGTTGCATTCATGTCGAGCCCGAGGTTACCAAATGACACTTGAAGAGATCAATGAACTTGTCGATGAGATTCAGCAGTTGCTGATGAGCGAGACTGACCCGTCAGAAGAAGAACTGATGGATCTGGCCGGTCGACATGAAGACCGGGTGAGCGTAGCGGCAAAGCGACTGAAAGCAGTCGAATCTTTGTTAAATCGAGGATTGCGGTCTGAGGCAATTGAACTGGCCGAGCGGGAGCCGAATCTCAACGAGGTCGTCATCGCGCTGGATTTTCCCGAGTTGGATGCATGGAACGAACTGCTGGCTCGATTTGAAATGCAGCCGATTCCCGCGTTGCCGGCAGATGTCGCGGCAGAACTGAATGATGCTTACGGCACGTCTGCTCCAGTGGAAAAACTGTTGCAGCGGCATCGCGGTGCGGCGATTGCACGAGCACCTTTGGTCTATCGTATCGACATTCTGCGACGATTGTGTGCTGCTGATGGAGCCAATCCTATCTGGCCCAGAGACGTCAAGTCGTTCGAGTTGCAGCGTTTGTCAGATATCAAGAGTGAACTTGACTTCGCGATTCGTGAGCAAAATGCCGCCACATTGGCTGCTCTCGATCAGGAGCTTGCATCGCCGGACTGGCGAAATGCTGTGCCTGCTGACTTGCGGCGCAAAGCGACTGATGCACATGCCAGAATTCGCCAGGTAACAGCCCGCAAAGAAATGGATGAGATCGCCTACCAACTGTCAAATGCCTATGCGGACTTCGATATCGATACCGCAAGGCAACTCGGTCAGCGATTTGAAGCGCTCGCTCAAATTGTCAAGTTGTCCGGAAATGATCCTCTCTTGAACGTGGCTGGGCCAGCCCTGGATTGGCTCAGAGAAGAACAAACGAAAGTGGATCGGGAACAACGGTTTCAGACACAACTGGATGCCATTGAAGAGGCTCTGAATCGCACAACAACGATCGAAGAGCTGGAACGGCTTTACTACGGCGTCACTCAGCACGGTCAGGCACTCCCAGAGCGGTTGGAAAATCGTCTCAGCGACCGGCTTGAAACCCTCAAAGTCAATGCTGTCAGAAGACGAAGGTCAATCATCGCCGCCAGCGCCACCGCCGCCGTAGTGATGTTGGCGGCAATGGGATTGTTTATTCGTCACATCGGTGTCAGAAACACAATTTCCAGGCATGTGGATCAGTTGAGCGTCTTGTTGCCGGAAGCAGGGAAGACAGGGCTGGTTCAGCCGCTCGACGAGTATTTTCAGCTTCTTGAGGAAGAGTCGAGCTCGATTTCGCGATCAGCGGAACTGGTTGGGCTGAGAAAGCAGTTTGAGACACTGAAACTCGCTGAGACTGCTCGCGTCGCGCAGATTGAGCAATTGCTCGCTGACGCGTTAAGCTCTAAAAATGAAATCTCAAGTCCTGCAGGATTTCCCCTGGTCTTCGAAGTGCTGGAGAAGGCATCTTTACTCACGAAGAATACCGCAGAGAAAAGCAACGTGCTGATTGCTGAATCAGCGATCAGGAAACGACAGTCAGAATTGCAGCAAACTGTTGACGAAGAATTCGGAGTCATCCTGAAAGACGTGACTGCTGCGGTGGCTGAATTGCCTGTCGATAGCACTTCAGAGTATGACGGAATGCTGGTCCGATTGAGCGAACTGGAGAACGCCGAGCAGGTTTCGAATGACTTGAAAGCCACCGTGACGGCCTTGCGGTCCAAGGTTCTTGCGCAAAGATCCGAGGTGAGCATGAGGCTTGAAGTTGCCCGTAGTCTGCAACTGATTACTGACTCAGTCGGGCAAGTGCCGGGATTCGCGACTCAGTTGCAGAAATACGTGGAAGCTCACCCGGGATCATCTCGATCGGCGGATTTTCAAACCGTGCTGGAATCCGAGAAGATTCTCTGGAGCGGAGCGATCGCATGGAATGGCATTCGGTCGAAATTGCTCGCGGTCGATATCGCGTCTATTTCGCCGTTAGCGGCCAAGACACTGGTTGATGATTATGCCGCATTTCAGAAGTCCTCTGGCCCCTATTGCGGCGAGACACTCCTGGGTGATCGACTCATCGCGCTTCAGGCGGTTGCCAAACGCAAAATGGGTTCGGACGGCACTTTTGCAGAACAGTTCCGACCCGTTTTTGAAGGGAAAGCAATCACCGCATCCTTCCTGATTGAGGCTACCGCGAAGAATGAACGATATTATGCCGACGCGCCGCCACAGATTGATAAGAACCTTTCGTTTGACTACTTCACGACCCCCAGTGGTGACCAGACGATAGCCAAAGTCATGAGTGCGACTCTCTTTACGGACGCTGATAAGAAGAGTCGAAACGACTGGCTGTCGCCTCAATCCCGGATGACCAACGCGGTCTTTGAACGGGTGCAGACTTCAAAGTCGGCTGACTTTGAGCGGACGGTCACGGAGATTACGAAGAATGTTCTTGATGAACCCAAACTCGATCCCATCCTGCGATTGTTACTTGCAGAGCGGATGTTGACGATAGGATCTGAAGGCAGCGGTTACATTGCGGCGAGTTCGGAAAAGATCCTGAACGAAATTGCCGGTTCGGGAATCCCAAGATTGACCAACTGGGTGGATTTTCAGGACAAGGACGTCAAAAAGCAAAGAGATACAGCGACAGCGTTCCTGGAACAGTCTGCGGGAGATATTGTCAAAGCACTTCAGACTGCCGAGATGACCCGAGATGCATCGAAAAGCAGCAAGATCGGACCTGCCGTGCGCTGGATTGGATGGCTGTGTCGAGATGAACGCACGGATTGGCGTGTTTCGATGAAAGCAGAGACTTCGCTCGTCGGTGGGACACGCCTGTGTATTTTCCAAAAAAGCAGTCCAACCGCGCCGGCGACAATGGTTGAGGTCGCGACGGTTTCGGCTGAAGGAATGGTTACGTTGTCCGAGCAAGTGAGTACTTCCGCAATCGAAGGTCGTCCCGTCTTTCAAATCCTCGATGAATAATAACTTGACCATCATGTCTTAAAAGTAGCAGGCACACTCCGAGTGCCATTTGGGTGCTGGCCACCGTTTACACATTCAGAAAGCGAAGCACATGGCAGAAAGCCTCTACATACGTATTCGAGGCGAAGTGAAGGGACCATGGTCCCGAGAGCAGATCGTGGCCCTGATCCGCAAGAAGCGGCTGGGGAAACACCATGAAGTCTCCGCCGATGCCGTCACGTGGACCAGGGCGGGCGATTTCGAGGGACTGTTCGAATCGACAATTCCTTCACGTGATGATGATGTCGCATATGCTTTACCGGCATCCGACAGTGACGAGCAACAGGTCAATGCGTCTCCGGACAAGCCTGTAACGGCTCCGTCACCCACCGATAACGGGAGCTGGTATTATGCGAAAGGGCGGAATTCGCTGGGACCGATTTCGTCCCAGGAACTTCGGACCATGCTCGCGACAGGTCGATTGCTGGGCTCGGATCGTGTCTGGAATGAAACAATGGCCGACTGGGTTCCGGCAGGCGATTTGCCACAATTCATGGGGTCGGTCCGTGATGAGGCAGAACGTCCACGGCAACGGAGCACTGGCCGCAACACGTCCGCTCGGGCGTCATTTTATGAAATCCTGTTCGGACTTTCCCGAGTTGACACGTTGCCAAATGATGCAGTCGACAAGTATCCGAATCTGACGCGATATCTCCTGATTGCTGAAAGCGTCAATCGAGTCATTCTCGTGCTTGCAATGCTGGGGCTGGTTGGCTTCTACATTTTCACTGTGGGCATCACCTTCAACACAGATGACCCCTCGATTATTGCAATTGCTGTCGCCGTTTTCCTGGGCGGCCTCGGTCTTACGCTCCAACTGGGATTCGCGTGGTTCATTTTCATTGCTGGAATGGCGTTTCTGGAATTGCTGCGGATTATGATTCGCATCGAGCACAACACATCCCGTACATCAGAGATATCCGGTTAATTCGACTGTCCCATTTTGTTCGTATACTCCGAGCGGACAGCAATGACACATTCGGTGAAGCCGCCACACCAACCCGAAGCGCAAGCGAGGCTGGGGGTAACAGGGCCTCGCTTGCGCTTCGGGTTAGTGTCAGTCGCACCCGCGCGGGGTATAGTTCCGCCTTGAGGCGGAAATTCAGGCTGCGCCACCATGAAACTTCGGCCCCTTTTCCGGCTAAAGCCGGGACTACAAGCGAATCTGGGACAGTCGAATTGACGTGCTGACCGCAGAATCTCACAGTGTGTTTTTGTCATCGCTGTCTTTACCTTTAGTCTGGCATTACTGCATCAATGGCCAAAGTACGATTCTCTGAACTTCAGTCGTCACTCCCACGGCTATCGTGGCATCGGTCCGATATTGAACAGAAACTCCATTTCTCGGGCGGCCGATTCACGAGCGCCAATACGCTGCTGTCCTTCCTGTGTGGCGTGGTGTTCTCATGCGTCTTCTATGCTTTTGTACTTTGCTGCCCGTGGCCTTCGCTTAAAGTCAAATTCCTTGAAGAGGGATGGATCCCGTACGCCACTGTCATGGCAGCCGGTTGGTCGATGGCGATCCTGTTTTTGAAATGGCGAAAACTGGTATTTCAAAGAAAATGCCTGTCACTAGCCGTTCTGCCTGATGATCCGGAATTCGTGCTATCGCCCAATACCGTGGACGAAGTACAGGATCGCATCAATCAACTTGTCGATGATCCGAGTCAGTTTGTTTTGATGAACCGCATTTCAATCGCACTATCAAACCTGCGCAACCTTGGTCGCGTCACAGACATTGACGAGATTCTCCGGTCTCAGGCAGAACTGGATGAAGCGATGTCTGAATCGACTTACCTTTTGCTGGGTGGATTTCTTTGGGGAATTCCGATCCTCGGATTTATCGGAACAGTCCTGGGATTGTCCATCGCCATCGGACAATTTGGTGATGCCACGACAGCCGCCTCCGGATCGCCAGACGCTTTACTACCGGCGTTAAAGAAAGTCACGGGGGGGCTTGCGATCGCGTTTGACACAACCCTCGTGGCTCTCTTGTTCGCACTGGTGATTCAGACTCTCGCGACGTTTTTGAAAAAATCTGAACAGGAGTTTCTCGACAGTTGCTCCGAATACTGCACAAAGAACATTGTGAGTCGTCTGCGAATCCTGCCTTTCCACAATGATGATCAGGTCGGCAGTTAGGAGAAGTGTTTTGTGACAAGGCGACCACGATCCGGGGCACCGGCTTTTTCGCTGTTTGCGTTTCAGGACATCGTTACGTGTGTCATGGGGATCATGCTGCTCATCACGTTGATGATGTCTCTCCAGATTGAAACCGCAACGGGTACTGGCATGGACCCGGAGATGCTCAAATCGTTGAAAATGCTGAGTCAGGAATCGCAGGGACTGTTGAATGAAGTGGACACTCTTGAGCGACAGGTTGCTGAACAATTGTCGCTGCTGAATACTGAAGCGATCTTCGACACGCGGATTCTAGGTCGATCCCGCGAGATCATCGTGAACGAGGTGGCGGCAGCAAGAAATGACCTTGTACGACTGGAGGAATTGCGAAGAAATTCTGAAGGCCGGCTGAAAGACGTATCGGAGAAATATTCGGTTCGCCAGGAAGACGACGAAAGTATCCAGCAACTTCAGCAGGAGAATCGTGATCTGGAAGAAAAGCTGAAACAGCTCCGGAGCGGACAAAGGAGAGTTTATAATTCACACGACAGTGCCTCGAAAGACTGTTGGCTCGTGGAGATATCCGGAAGCGATGATATTCAGGTTGCGCTCCTTGGAGAGCACAAGCCACCACAACGATTTGCAAGCCTGAACGACCTGATCGGGTGGGTGAAGTCGCAGAATGGGCACGACATCGCGTTCATGCTGCTCATAAAACCAAATGCCGCTGACTTACTTGAAGAGTTGACGAAAGAACTCGTTGAACTTGCTGTACCGTTTGGGTTCGACCTGCTGCCGCAGGATACCACGGCGATCGACGCCACCTCAGGAGCGGCGGCGGAATGAAGCGTCGCAAGTTCATTATTCCGGACAGTCTGGAACTTTTGCTGGACACCATTTGCAACACATTTGGGGCCGTGATCTTCATTTCCATGCTTCTGTCAGTCCTTGTGAAAGAGAAAGGCGCAGCGCAGGATACATCTGGGATTACCGGTGAAATATCTCATATCATTGCAACACGAAATCAGGAAATTGTCGAAGCCCGCTCACGTCAACAATTACTTGCTTTGCAGTTCTTGCAGCAGGATGAAGTGATCCGCCGATTCGTCAACAATGACTCGAAAGTGATTGCGGCTGAAATCAAGCAGGCAACCGAAAGCAGAATGCAACTCCTCGGTAAAAAGTCTGCTGCAGTGGAGACCCTGACGAATACAGAGGCGCAGTCACTGAACATGGAAGCTGAGCTGAAAGAGCAGGAACAACAGCGCCATGAACTGGAACAGGAGAACACTCGTCTTCAGCAGGCCATGCAGATGGCATTGACGTTGTCGAGTCGTACCGCGCGCGTACCACGAGTCCGGGAAACACAGAAAACAGGAATGGCCTATATGCTGCATGAAGGCCGTCTTCATCGAGCGACCACACCTGCCGGACAAGTCGATGACGAGGACTGCACGCAACGGGAAGAGGATGGAACCATCCGAATCGTCCCTCGTCCACAGGCAGGCCTTCAGATCACCGGCCCCGACGCAGATATTCGCTCAAAGTTTCAGGGGATTGACCAAGGAAGGCAGTTCGTACGGCTCTTTGTCTCCCAAAACTCATTTGCGCAGTTCATCCCGGTCAAGGATGTGTTAATCAGCCTGAGTCTTGAATATGAAGTCATTCTGTTTGAACGGAATCAAGCTGAATTGTTTCTGTCGTCGGAACACAGCAAGTCGTTCGTGCAGTAGGGCGTTTCGCCGGTTGGCTTCAAGCAAGCGGACTTTGGGTCGCTGACGAAGCCCGTGTTACGTCGTTCAGGGTGCAACGTGTGAAAACGATTCCAGAAAATACACACGCAGGGTGTTGCCGTTATCATTGCCCGGCGTTTCTACCAGGCCGGACAATTCACACTGGACCTCAAACTGCCGTTGTTGCGCCGGCTCCACAAACTCCTGAACGCGAGTAGAAATGGCATCGTAGTCCTGCATCAGAATCTCGATCTCCCGATCCACATCCAGAATTAGCTGGTCGATCTCTCGTTTAAAGTTTTCGACGTCCGGTGCGTACTTACTTGCGCTGTCATACGCAGCTTGAGCCGTCTGAACATTTCTTTTCAGCGAGGCCAATTCAGTTTGTTTCTCACGGGGCAGGACATTTGGATTGTCCCTTGGGTCAAAACTGTGCAAGTTTTTCTCGGCAGTCTTTAGTGCGATGTCCAAATACGGAATCACACCGTCTATAGTGCTGATAGCAGCCTTGGCCCGCGTCTTAAAAGTCGAATCAAATGACTTCTTGCCAAGAAGCGTGGTCAACGATTGTGTATGCCAATTTACCACCTCGGCTCTCATAGCCTCGGCATTCGCCTTCATTTCCTGCTTGGCCTCGACAACGATCTCTTCCATCTTGGGCACAATATTCATGAACCGGCGTGGGTCTTTGTTAAGATTGCTCAACTCGTCGAGCAGACCACGACTAGGCAGACTGTCAAGAAAATCTTGTTTGGGAAGCTGTACAGTGATGGAAGTTTTGGGGCGGAATATCAATCCTTTGTCCGCAGCGTAACTCAAACGTATCTTCAGAGTCCCAAATCCCAAGGGACTGTCAGCATCAGATGGAGGTGCCTCGACGAATTTGAGCGGAAGCGTGAGGGAAAAGTAACGCACTGCCGTTCCCGGTCGATCGTCGGCGTCCGGATCTGCGTCTCCATCGGCGGGAATCTCAGCGGCAACCGGTTCTTCCTCGGCCCCGATCTTTAAGGTGAACTCTTGCGGCTCGTGGTCGGCTTCTGTGATCTCCAGATCGAAGCTCATGTGAGACGCCTGATCGAAGGCGACAGCATTGAGTTCGTCACTTTTGGGGAATATAAAGTCCTTTGATGCTAATAGTGTCTTCCAGCTAAGTGGAGTGCTTAGGAATACTGCCTTTTTTTGCAGAAGCACCGCGCTTCGATCGCCAACACGAATTTGAAGTGGCCACCATCGCAGTAGTTCCGATGCTTCGATTTCTCTGCTGCTCCCAGGCAGCCACTGAAAATGAACCTGGCGATCGGGGAAACCTTCTGCGTCACTGGCCGAATCGATCGGTTCTATAGTGTATTCCGCCAATTCGATCTCGTTCGCTTTTGCAATCCACTTGTTGGGATCGTCCGGTGACTGAATCAGCTTCAGCTTATACGGGCTGCCAGCAAACAGGTGTGCCGCACCTTGGCATAACGCCAGTTCAACGACCTGATCTTTGACACTCAGTGGCAGCGATTCAGGTTCGATGTCTTCGCCTGGTTTTGGAAGTGCAAACAACCATTGGCCATGTGAATCATGTCGAGTTTCATCATTGTGGATGAAAACAAACGGTCCTTGTTTTTCCCCATCAGTCCCGAGCGCCCTCTTGTCGGCCAGTGTCTTAGCTTCCGCCTCTTTCCTGGCGGCTTCACCTGCGGCTGCTTTTTCCGCCACAGCCATGTCCGCTTCCCGTATCTGCTTTTCAGCCTCTTCGGCGGCCAACTGGTCGGCACGTTGTTTTTCCTTGGCCGCTTTTTGTTCCCGTGCGGTTTTTTCTTCGATTGCTTTTTCGATTGCTTTACTGTCTTCGATCGACTGCTGAGAGTCCGCAGGCACTGTGCTCGCTACAATCTCACTAAACTTATCCGGCTTTCCTCCCTTTCCGAAAAACATGACGGTCGTTGCCAGCGCTCCTGCCACTGTGATAAAGAGCAGTAACGCAGCGACCAGCATCACGATCGATCTGGGAGTACCATTGATAGTACGAGGCAACGCTTCCGGCTCCTGTGAAGCTGCCGGAAATTTTACTGCGGGAGGCTTTGCTCTCTCGTGTGCTTCACGTTGGATACCGAGGTTTGCACCACCGGCCTTCGGCAGTGTCACCTTTCGGTTGCATGCGGGATTTGGACAAATCACGGTCTTGCCGAAGGAACTATCCTCCACCCGAAACGTCGTATGACAAGATGGACAGCGAAAAGTAACGGTCATCTGCGACTCCGACGGTGACAACGCACCGGGAATTGACTGAAGTTTTACGGCACAGTGATCCGTGCCAAAGGCATACGATGCGGTTCGTGCCAAAGGCACACAATGTGATAGCCCAAGGCAACGCCTTTTGAAGTTGCGCATTTTGTCAGGGCTGGAAGCCCGGCGCATCGTCAGCCGGTGGCGTGAGCCGCCGGAATGCGGAAAATACCGCGATTCAGGCCTGAAAGGCCGACACAATCGCCAGTGTGCCGGCCCTTCATGCCTCTGATTATTGGTTCTCGTTTTCCGGTGGCTCACGCCACCGGCATTGGATATGTCGGCCCTGCGGGCCTGAAACGCGCAACTTCAAAAGCAACGCCCTGGGTATCGTTCATTCCCACAATCGAAGCCCTGAAGGGGCGAAATAATGTTGTGTACTCACATCCCGCCCTTTCAGGGCTCACATGCTTCTCGTTGTCCGATTCCTGAAGCGATGCCCCAGGCTTTCACATCATGCCGCGTTGCGGCTCCCGCACCGTTGGGGTTCATTGCGATGACATGCATTGCGATAATTCAGGACGACCGACATGTTTCGGACATCGCCAGCACGTATGATAAACTCCGCGCGGCCAGAAATGAGTCCGGCGAGCGGAGTGGCGTGAGCCCTCCGGTACCTCGTTTTTGTACCGGCAAGCTGACGCATGCCGCTCGCCAATTCTCTCAATCAT
>JAYUVA010000313.1:0-2511 GCA_043754375.1 Candidatus Kuenenia sp.
TCGGCTGAACGCTACACTGAAAAATGCGGCAGGTGCCGACGTCACAACAGAAGCAACATCTGTCAATAACGAACAACTGATCGCTGTGGAACGCAGCACTATGCCGCGTCGGGTTCTCTACGTGTCTGGTCGCCCGAACTGGGAATTCAAGTTTCTGAAACGCGCTGTCGAGACTGATCCGCAACTGCAGATGGTGGCGCTGATTCGTATCGCACGTAAGGAAGCGAAATTTGACTTTCGAGGCCGCGAGGGTGAGTCATCGAATTCGTTGTTTCGTGGATTCGACAAAGCCGATCAGGAGACGGTCGAAGAATACGACGAACCGGTTCTCGTGCGTGTTGGAATAAAAGACGATGACGATGAGGAGCTTCGCGGCGGATTCCCGGAAAACCCCGAAGAACTGTTCCAGTATGACGCCATCATCCTTGACGATCTCGAAGCTGATTTCTTTCTCGCTGATCAGATGAAGCTCATCTACGACTTTGTGTCGCGACGTGGCGGCGGTTTGCTGATGATGGGCGGCCAGGAATCATTTCGTCAGGGCGACTTCGATCGCACACCGATTGGAGAAATGCTGCCGATCGATCTCAGCCGCGAAGTGAAGTCGCCCTCCGCCGGCGTGCGTCTGAGTCTGACTCGCGATGGCTGGCTGCAGCCGTGGGTGCGGCTGCGATCCGATGAGGGCGCTGAAGAAGAGCGACTGAAATCAATGCCGGAGTTTCTGACATTGAATTCCGCAGCGTTTGTTCGCCCTGGGGCCGTGGTGATGGCTGAGGTGCATGATGCCGAAGAAAATCGTTGGCCAGCGCTGGTCGTGCAGCGATTCGGTAAAGGACGAACTGCAGCACTGTGCGTCGGTGACTTTTGGCGTTGGCGGCTGAGCGAAGGACTGCGGAAACTTCACGGTCTGGATGTGCCCGTCACAGGTGCTGATCTTGACAACGGATCGTCGAATCCGCCAGGCACGCCGAACGAAGACCTGTCCGACCATGCACGCGCTAGTCGGCAAATGATTCGCTGGCTGGTGGCCGATGTGCCGAAACGCATGGATGTTGTCGTCAAGGACGATCCGACGCTCGGTGCAGGATCGGTAAAACTGACCGCCTTTGTGCGAGGCACCGACTTTGAAGCACGGGAAAATGCCGACGTAAAGTTTTCAGTCGTCGGACCAGATGGACAAACGTTTGAACTCACCGGAGAACCATCGGACCTGGTTGCAGGGCAGTTCGAATCATCTGTCGCCGCGAGCCAGCCGGGTGCCTGGCAGGTCTCCGTCACCGCGATCGTTTCGGACGACGCTGCTGCGGTGCCGTTGACTGCGACAACAGGCTGGGCGAGCCAGCCGGATCAGAAAGAAATGAAGTCTGTACAGGTTGACCGCACGTTCCTGGAGGAGTTGGCAAAAACGACTGGTGGACGCACTGTTGCGTTGAACAATCTGGAGAGCTTCGTCAGCAGTCTGCCGCAAAGTAAGGCTCCGTTGATCGAGATCTGGTCATGGCCGATCTGGCATTCGTGGTGGATCTTTCTGGTCGCCATCGCATGTCTTGCCGCCGACTGGACACTTCGCCGCCGAAGGGGATTACCATGATTCGCCAGTTAGCTTCTGCGGGCGAGCGGCGGACGTCAGCCCTCCGGTACATCGTCTGCCTGCTGTGTACTTTTCAAGCCGTCGTCGCTCAGGAACCTGCCACGTCACTGCAGTCAGCACGTCAGGAATTGATCGTCGTCATCGGGGCTCCAGGCACGGACGAATACCGCGCGACATTTAAGTCATGGGCAGCTCGATGGAAAGTCGCGGCAGAACGAGCCGCTACCGACTGTACGGTGATCGGTGCTGGTGATCATTCAGCGGCTGACCTGGAAGAACTCAATGCTAAGCTTGCTGGATCAATTACAGTCGAAACAACGGAACCACTCTGGATCGTGTTCATCGGGCACGGCACGTTCGACGGGCGGACCGCCAGTCTCAACCTGAACGGGCCTGATATTTCATCACAGCACATGGCGGAAACGCTGCGGCCTGCGAAGCGTCCGATCGCGTTCATTGCCTGCGCCTCGTGTTCGTCACCTTTCATCAACGCCTTGTCTGCGCCAGACCGAATTGTGATCAGTGCGACAAAGGACGGCAATCAGATTCAGTATTCCCGCTTCGGCGATGCCATGTCCCAGGCGATTGGCGGATTGGATGCCGACATCAATCGTGATGGGCAGACGTCGCTGCTGGAAGCATGGCTGTTCGCATCACGCCGCACGGCGGAGTTCTATGCCACCGAAGGACGACTGGTGACTGAACATGCGCTGCTGGATGACAACGGCGATAGTAAAGGAACTCGAGCCGAAGTCTACGAAGCGGATCGATTAAAAACGAATATCGAAAACGCCGATCAGCTCGACGGAACGCGGGCATCACGCTGGCATCTGGTTCGCAGCGATGAGGAACGCCGATTGACTCCCGAACAACGCCAAACCCGCGACGATCTGGAACAGCGACTGGAAGAATTACGACGA
>JAYUVA010000314.1:0-4014 GCA_043754375.1 Candidatus Kuenenia sp.
CATGTTGCCGGCCGCACCGCCAGCGACAAGAATTGGCAGATTCAGGTGGTCGTGGACATTGGGATCCCCCATGCCGCTGCCGTACAGCAACAGCGAATGATCCAGCAGCGTGCCGTCGCCTTCTTTTGTCTCCTGCAAGCGCTGCAGGAAGTCCGCGAACAGTGAGACATGGTATTGATTGATCTTTGCCACCTTCGCGATCTTTTCCGGATCGTTGCCATGATGGGTGAGCGGATGATGTGGATCGGCGACGCCGATTTCAGGATACGTTCGGTTGCTGGTTTCCCGAGCCAACTGGAAAGTCGTGACACGCGTGATATCGCCCTGGAACGCCAGCAGTTGCAGATCAAACATCAGCTTTGCGTGATCTGCGTATGCTGCAGGAACTCCCATGGGCCGATCCAGATCCGGCAGGGGGTTTTCCCGGGCATTGGCTTCGGCCTGCTGAATGCGTCGTTCGACTTCGCGGACGCTGTCGAGGTATGCAGTGATCTTTTCCCTATCGGCAGGACCAAGTGTGTTCTGCAGGCGCGTGATTTCCTGACCAATCCCATCCAGCAGGCTGGCGCGCTTTTTCAATGCCGCCCGACGGTCGGCCGAGGAGCCTCCTTCGCCGAACAGCGTTTCGAAGACAATGCGCGGATGCGCCTCGGACGGCAACGGTGTCTTCGGTGAAGACCATGACAGATTGTTCTGGTAGACACAGGCATAGCCGTTGTCGCACTGGCCCACTGTCGCCATCAGATCCATCGACAATTCCAGCGATGGCAATTGCGTTTGCTGACCAATCTGCTGCGCAGCGATCTGATCGACAGTTGTGCCGAGGAAGTAGTCGGTGCTTTCGGTTCGTCTGGCCGTCGCACAACTCAGGAATGAACAATTGGATGTCGCGTGAGTTCCTGGATACGCATTCCGGATTTCCATGTTGCTGATCGCCGTGACGTGTCTCCGCACCGGAGCCAGCGGGCTGAGCGTAGGCGACAGTTCGCTCAGATCATCCCCAGGCAGCGCCCAGCGTGAGATGTCGCATCCCATCGGCATGTAGATGTAGCTTAAGCGACGCAGCCGAGTCGGATTGGCCACTGTACCGGCTTGCGCCGTCAACGCAGGCACCATGGCGTCGAGCAGCGGCAGAGCAATCGCGGCACCAAGGCCTTTCAACAGCGTTCGTCGAGGCAGAGATTTTCTGGTGATGATCATTCCACTGTCCTCATTTGAAACGGTGTGCTGCAGACAATACCCTGAATAATGGTCGAGAATCGATAGTCCTGCAATCGGGCGTCTCGGACGATTCTTCGTACGGCTGCAGCATCGTGCAGCTCGACTCCGCGACCCACGGCGAAGGTCATCAGCTTTTCGGTAAGTGTACCAACAAACAATTCAGGCCGCCGCAGAAATCCCTGTTCAAGTCCATCGACGCCGGTAAATTCACTACCATCCGGCAGTCCACCCAGCGCATCGACCGGATGCTCGTCATCTCTTTCACGCCAACGCCCGATCGCATCGAAGTTCTCCAGCGCGAAGCCGACCGGGTCCATCAGATTATGGCAGCCAGCGCAGTTCGGGTCGGCTCGATGCTGGCCCAATCGCTCACGGATCGGCAGGCTGTCCAGCACGGTGTTGTCTTTCAGTGCCGGAACATTATCGGGTGGCGGAGGGGGCGGTGAACCGATCAGATTCTTAAGAATCCAGTGGCCTCGAATGACGGGCGAGGTTCGTGTCGCGTATGACGTCACGGTCAGAATGCTGGCGTGTCGCAGCAGGCCACCGCGATGGGTTTCTGGTGTGAGTTCAACGCGACGGAAGCGATCGCCGTGAATGTGAGGAATTCCATAATGCTTTGCAAGTCGTTCATTCAAAAACGTGTAATCGCTGCGAAGCAGATTCAGCACGCTGCGGTCTTCGTGCATGATGCTGGCGAAGAAGAGCTCTGTTTCGCGTCGCATGGCCTGCCGCAGATTGTCGTCGAAGTCGGGAAACAGTCGCATGTCAGGAAAGGCGGATTCCAGATTCCGCAGGTACAGCCATTGATCGGCAAAGTTATTGACCAGAGATTCCGCGCGGGGATCCGCCAGCATCCGCTGGACCTGTTGCTTAAGAATATCTGGCTGGTTCAATGTCTTCTGTTCTGCCAGCGTCAAAAGTTCGTCGTCAGGGATGCTGCTCCACAGGAAGAACGACAGCCGGGACGCGAGTTCGAAGTCTGTGATTCGATACACGTCGCCGGACGCGATCTCGGCAGGGTCACGCTCGACGCGGAACAGAAAATTGGGATTCACCAGCACTCCTGCCAGAGCCGCTTCGATGCCTTCATCAAAACCGCCGTCGTCACGAGCCTCTGTAAAAAACTGCATCGGCTGAACAAAGTCGGCATCGTCGATCGGTCGCCGGTATGCGCGCCGCAACAGTGTGCCCAGGATTTCCCTGGCGCTGACGGCTTCAGTCGCCGCGGCGAATCCCAGATCCGGAGAGACTGCACCAAACAGCCGTTGTCGACTTAGAGAATTGCCGGGGCCGGCGGCATCGAAGGGACCGACGATGGACACCTGATAAACCGCCGGACTGGTGCGCGGATGTCGGTGCATGTTGAACCGGGACAGCGACGGCTGACGAACGGTATCCAGCAGTGCAGCCGATTTTCTGAGGAATGTCACACCCAGCTCGTGCGGACCAGCGTCAGCGTTCAGACGCAGTTTCAGATGGACATCCACGGTGCTGTGGTCCTCGCTGTCTGTGGGCGGCTCGACCGTGAACTGACCGACTTCGCGGTTATCCAGCAACACAATCATTTCGTGTTTCCCGTTCAGCCCTTCCACATGTTCGTTGCGATCGCGGGTCAGCCTGACCTGAACCTCATACCCGCCGTCCTGCGGGAAGTTGGTGGTAATCAGCGTGCCGCCACGCGTTCCAAGCGGAAGTCCCGGGACGTGGTCTTCCTGTGTGATGTCCGGACGGACTCGAATCGTTTCTCCCTGGGGTTCGCGACTTGATCCTCCCACGGCGAGGCGGGCGATCTTCTGAGCGGCAGAAACATATCGACTGAGCAGCGTGGGTGAGAGATCCCCCACTGTAATATTGTCGAACCCGTGGCTGGACTCATCCGCAGGCAGCAACGCCGCAACATCGACATTCAGATTCAGCAGGTCGCGAACGGCGTTCCGATATTCGGTTCTGGTGAGCCGCCGAATGCTGTCCGTTCTGCCCGGCATGGGGTGCTCAGTCGCCAGTCGATCCAGCTCCGCTTCAAGCGGATTCAGTGCCGCATCGTAAGTTGCTTCATCCGGCCGTGGCGAATCCTTTGGCGGCATCTGCCGTGCCCGCAGTTTTCGAACGACCTTTTCCCACATGTTACGCTGGCCGGTCGATGAATCGGCGACCGGTGGATTGACACCTGCAGACTCCAGATCCAGCCCCGCGACCGCATCCACGTGACCGTGACACGAAACGCAGAATTGATTCAGCAGCTGCCTCGTGCGGGCTTCGACTGCAATCACTTCCACGTTGACTTCGTCGGCCGGCAGTTGTTGCAGCTCGGAATACTGCCCCAGCCAGACCGCCACGATCGCCAGTAAGTTTTTGATTTGCCTGTTACGCATTGTCAGGGGCCGATGACTGAGCTGTAGATGACTGAGCTGTTATACTCCGCGCGGGCAGGATTGAGGGACGTGTTGTTGAGTGAGCCGCAAGGCGCTTGCGGTCCGTTGATTGAATACCAACCCGAAGCGCCAGCGAGGCGAAAAAGGCCGAAATCCTCGCTGGCGCTTCGGGTTCGTATGAGTTTCGGTTCGAAAACAAGACTAAATCAACAGACCGCTAGCCGCGGGTTGTGCATTCGGTCGGCACCGGCGGATAGCGCCCAATGGCACTCACTTTGTAACCCGAAGCGTTAGCGAGGGGCTTTGGCTGTTTATTTTTACCGAGAATTCCCTCGCTGACGCTTCGGGTTAGTGAGTCCAGAATCATATCGAGTGCCATTGGGCTAGCGCCTTGCCGCTCACAAAACCTCAAATCTGA
>JAYUVA010000315.1:0-2700 GCA_043754375.1 Candidatus Kuenenia sp.
CATGTCCGATTCAGATCTTCAGTCTCGTCTCACTCCGGTACTTGGGCGGGTTCCGAGCGGTGTGTTTATCCTTGTGGCGGGTGACGGAAGCGGTCGGCGGACTGGTCTTCTGACGAGCTGGGTTCAACAGGCGTCGTTTGAACCGCCGCAAGTCACGATTGCAGTCAACAAGTCGAGATATCTCATCGATTGGCTCAAGGACGGATCGCCTGTGACATTGAACCAGGTTCCAAAGGGCGACAACTTACTGTTTCGCCATTTCGGCAAAGGTTTTGATCCCCATGCGGACGCCTTTGATGGAATTGACCTGGTTCCAGCGAACAATGGGCTGGTGGCGTTGTCCTCTGCATTATCGACGATGGAAGGAACAGTTTGCGGGCAGATGGATGCGGGTGACCATCGAATTCTGCTGGTGACGATTACAAATGCGATTGTTCACAAAGATCCAACGCAGTTTGAACCATTCGTCCATGTTCGGAAGAATGGATTTAGTTATTAGTTTGTCAGGATTATCCAGTGGGTGATCGTGTTGTGTTGGCGATGAGCGGTGGAGTTGACAGCTCTGCCGCCGCAGTTCTGTTGCATGAGCAGGGCTATGAAGTCATCGGGCTGTTTATGCGGTCCGGTGAGACGGAGTCTGCCTGCGCTGTACCGGCGACGGGGTTGCTGCCGGTCGTCAATTCAGGATCGAATCGTCAGGGCTGCTGCAGTTCTGAAGATGCGGCAGATGCGCGACGGGTTGCTGATCGACTGGGTATCCCGTTTCATTCGCTCAATTTTCAGGATGCGTTCCTGAAGATCAAGGATTACTTCGCAGACGAATATCTCGCCGGGCGCACACCGAATCCATGCGTGCAGTGCAACAATTGGCTGAAGTTTGGCCGCCTGTGGGAGTTCGCTCAGCAGGTTGATGCTCAGTACATTGCCACCGGCCATTATGCGCGTGTTATGCCGGATGAGACGACCGGCGAATGGGGACTGTATCGTGGTCTGGATGACAACAAGGATCAGTCCTATGTCCTGTTCGGAATCCGCCGCGAGCTGTTACCAAACGTCCTGCTGCCGATCGGTACGTTTCAGAAGCCCGACATCCGAAAGCTGGCAGGAGAGTCCGGGCTGCGGGTGGCCAACAAGAAGGATTCGTATGAAATCTGTTTCGTGCCTGATCAGGACTATGCCGGATTCCTGAAGCGTTATCGCGGGCACGACGGCACCGCTGGAGATTTTGTCGATATGCAGGGGCAGGTCCTGGGAGCTCATGAAGGCTATGAACACTTTACCGTGGGCCAGCGAAAGGGTTTGGGGCTGGCTTTTGGCGAACCTCGCTTCGTGATCGAAATCCGCCCGCAGATGCGGCAGGTCGTGCTGGGGCACCGTGAAGATCTGGCAACGACGTGTATCGAAACGGTCGATTGCAACTGGCTGTCAGACCGGCCAGCAGCTCGCACGACGTGCGCCGTCAAAGTTCGGTATCGCCAGACCTCCGAACCGTGTGTCATCGAACCGAGAGAGAACAATTCGGCAACCGTCTATCCTGATCAGCCAATCTTTGGTGTCGCTCCGGGACAGGCAGCCGTGTTCTACGAAGGTGATCGGGTGCTCGGCGGCGGCTGGATCCGGAAGGGCGGGAACGATCGTATGTAGGATGGACATTCATGTCCGCCGCATGTCCCAGAGTCGCAGGAATTCATCCACCAGTGCTGCGGCAAATTCCGGGTCGTTGACGTGCTGCGGAAATCGGACGACTCGACGCAATTCCGACTGCTCGACGAGCGACTCCAGTTGATCGAACAGCACTGCGTCGGCTGCGGGATCGTGAAAGGGCTGGCCTGCCGCATCGATCGCCGAAACACCATGCTCGGGAATGAGCAACGTGACGGCGGACGAAGATTGATTCAATTTCGCCGCGATCCATTTGGCGACCTGACGATTTTCTTCCGTTGTCGTGCGCATGAGCGTTACATTCGCGTTGTGTACATGCCGCGTCCGGTTCCGGAAACGGTCTGGCACCGTTTCTTTCGCTCCAAAGTTCACCATGTCCAGTGCACCGAGACGCATTACATACGGAATCTGCTTTTGCAGAATGACGTCGAAACGTTGCGGGCCTGCCGTCAGGATGCCTCCGACGACTTCGTCTGCAACTTCTGTAGTGGTGACATCGAGCACGCCTTCGATCAAACCGGACTCAACCAGTTTCTCCATCGCACGGCCACCGGTGCCCGTCGCGTGAAACACCAAACAGTCAAACCCCGCGTTTTCCAGAGATTTGCGAACGGCGGTCACGCAGGTTGTCGTCACGCCGAACATTGTCATGGCGATCGCCGGTCGGACAACGGTTTCGGGCACAACGTGCGTGACCATGCCTGCCATCGCATGCGCGGCGTTACTGAGGACTCGCCGTGAAACCGTATTCAGCCGTGCGACATCGACGATCGCTTTCCGCAGGCACGCCGCCACCCATGCCAGTTCCTCCGCTTTCGTATCACAGGAAGATTTGTGAATTTGTAGGGCGTGACAAGCGGCAGCGGAGGCACACCAGACCGGTGATGAGGTGTGTTTGCGTGTTGCTTGTCACACCCTACGAGTTGCCCATCGTCAAAAACTGGCCAGCCGTTTTTGAACAACTTCGGCCACGCGAGTCACTCACATGTTCGAACGTCGGCAAAGGTTGGACTGTCGTGTTGAGGCAAAGAACGAGTA
>JAYUVA010000316.1:0-7537 GCA_043754375.1 Candidatus Kuenenia sp.
CAGATTCTGAATGCGGTGCGTAAGTTGCGGTGGTTGGAATCGTCGCTGATAGACTGCGCGCGGTCGATAATGATTCGTTTAACCGCGTGGGCAACGCCCCGCGCTTAGTATTTCAAATCTCAAATACGAAATTTCAAATAGAACAATCGCGGCCCGCTGCGCACGGGGTTAAGCGAGCCAATCCCAACCGCGTGCAGGAGAGCACGCGGTTTTTGTACGGAAGTGTTTCCGGCTATTTTGTCCCCATTCGGTTGTCCCCATTCGGTTGTCGTATTTCATGGGACGCAGGGAGACAACCGAATGTGGGACAACCGATAGGCTCTGCCAGCATTCTGCTCTCCGATCATCTTCGCCAAATCGGTCAATGAAACATCAATTTCATATTGCAACAATGCCGTGCTTGCCGATACACCCGAATCTGCAGACTGCTCGTTGCCTGCAAATCAACCCGTTGACGAAGCCAGCAACCCGATAAAACAAAAGTGCGGCAGAAACCTGCCGCACTTACCTTGTGACTGTCGATGCTTGTCCGCAAACTCAACGAGATCGCAGCAACCAAAATCAACTTATCGTGGCTTGTTCGTCCGCGTGGGAACTCGGTTGTATGCATCCTGAGCTGCGTGTCTTGCCTGCTTCCATGTCAGCTTCGGCTGACGGTTTTGTTTTTCCCAACTGGCGTGGATATCGGGTTCGGCATCCAACCATGTTGCATCCGAATCGTTAGCGCGCGATACCACGCCGGCACGATACGCAGGCTCATAGTCGTCAAACGTGTAGTCGTCCGAATAGTAGGGACGTTCTCTGTATTCGTTTCGCCAATACTCAACTTCGACAGTGGGATCATAACTCTCTGCGACGCCCTTACCGGCAAATCCGCCAGCAACTGCGCCCACAGCGGCACCGACTGCAGCTCCAATGGGCCCCGCGACAGCGCCTGCAGCGGCTCCCGTGGCTGCTCCACCCAATGCTGCACCGACACCCGTGCCAACCGGATGCGCGCCAGATTGGCCGGATAGTGAATCTTCGTTTCGAAGTTCCTTGACGGCCGCTGAATTCTCTCGTTTTTGAACTGACATGTTCCTGCTCCTCGTATTGCGTTTACCATTCAGCGTAAAGAAAGTCTCCTGAGAAATTGGTCCTCGCGATACTTTCGTTTCGCCGCGGAGCCAACGTCCTGACACAGAGTTAAGCACATGACGTGCCAGTCCCGGAGATTTATTCGACGCCACAAAGGGTAATGATGTTGCCTTACAAATCGCGGGCATCTCCCTGCGAAACATGGAAAGCCCTTCCATGGTTGGAGGAACGTAGTCCACCCGGGACGCGGCACCAGTCACGTGACGCGGTCGATTTGCGACTGACCTGAAATGTCAGCGACCAGTCGAACCCACTCATGGCCAACGAAAAACGGTGTCCCCTATGGCAGGAACACCGTGACCTTCCTCGGCAGCACTATTTGCGACGCATCAGCATCGCCACACCAAGACCAGCGAGAAGTCCGCTGCCGAGCAGAATGGCGACGGCGGCACCCGGATTCTCTTTCGCGTATCTGGATGCCTGCTTGTATCCATCGGCCAGTTTCTGAGCGGCGAGGTCGTAGCCGTCCCCACACGCTTCACCGGCCTGCGATGCAGTTCCCGAAACGTACTGACCAACTTGCTTCTGAATGGACCGGCCTTGCGTGACCATTTCTTCCAGTTGATTCTCGATCGCAGTTTTCGCCTGACCCGTTCGACGTTGTATCATCTGAACCAACTCATCTGCCGAGCCTTTGAAGCCCCGCAGTTCATGATCTGACAACTGCTGCCACTTCGATTTCAATGTCGCCTTGATGTCGTTCCAGTTTTCTTCCAAAACCGTCTGATTGACCATTGTAGTTCTCTCCCGACTAAAAATGCATTTGAAGAACTTAATTGCGATGATCTGCACAGTGCATGATGTATTCATGCATCGACTGCAGACTCTGCAAGCTATTGCAATGTCTCGCCCGTATTCATCGACAGCGAACGCTTTGCGGCATGGCAGTACCACAGACTGCTAACACTTAGAGATTCGGCTGCCGAAAGCCAAGCCGCCGTACGACCGTTTAGAAGTCACAGCCCCTGACAAACAAAAGAATGATGACGATCGGCAACGGCAGTCCGATGAGCCACCCAAGGATTCCGTACTTTATCTTGCCACTACGCGGCTGGTGATCTTCTGACACGTCACGACTCCTGACTTGGTTGAGAAATGGCTGGGCACCTGAATGCCCTCTCAATTGATAGCAGTTATGATGCCGTTGCGTCTCGGATTGGTCGGGATTCTCAAATCTCGTGGGATCACTCAGCTTGCACGTCCATGTCTCGACGGCGAGGTATTGCGGACAGACTTTTTTTGATGGTTGCAACTCTCCGTGGTTCCGTGAACGCATTGACGGACGTGTATGCCCTGACCGTGCCTGATCGCCGGGCGTTCAGCATGGCGTCCATCCAATCAAAATTGATGTGCGACGTTGTCAGGATGAGTAGAGAATGCAGCACAATCGCGTTTTGA
Organism: Candidatus Kuenenia sp.; assembly: GCA_043754375.1. Classification (GTDB taxonomy): domain Bacteria; phylum Planctomycetota; class Planctomycetia; order Planctomycetales; family Planctomycetaceae; genus SXXK01. Next base: position 2,536 of record JAYUVA010000316.1, read on the forward strand.
GGCTGCGCGCGTGTTGTTGGCATGGCATTCGCAATTAGTCATTTCACGAGGCCTGTGATGAGCCTTGTGATGTCCGGGAGGGGATCTTCCGGTATGTCCTTGATTGAATGCGTTGAGCTGCACGCTCAACGTCGTTCAACATCGATTTAACAATCTTTGAAGATTTGAGGAGAACGTCATGCCGACGACAGCAGAGATCAAGGGAAAGTGGGATCAGTTGAAGGGACAGGTTCGCGAGCGTTGGGGTGAAATCACTGACAACGATTTCACACGAGTTCAGGGAAATACGGATCAACTGATTGGATTGATCGAACAAAAGACCGGTACCGCCCGCCGGGAAGTCGAGCAATTCCTCGACAACGCGATGAAGCAGGGCGAATCGATGGTTACAAACGCCGCCGAATCGGTTCGCGACTACGCCAACCGAGCGACCGAAGTTGTCAAAGACCAGTACGGTCGCATGAATAAACAGGTCGAATCTGGTCTCGAAGAAGCTCAGGACATGATTCGAACTCGACCCGGCATGTCCGTCGGCGTCGCATTCGGAGCGGGCATCGTTGCAGGAGCACTGCTGGGCATTCTGCTTCGGTCTGACCGAGCATGACCCCTATTGTTCTGAAGACCACGATCGGTTCAACGCATCCATCCACGCATTCGCAAGGTGTTTTAGTATGTCAGTCGCCCTTGAGGAAAAGTCGGTACAGATCAGGTCGAAGATGGCGTCACTACGCCGTCACATGCAAAAAGACGCCAAGCGAATCGTCGCGAATACGACTCGACTGCTGGACTGGAAGGACTATGTCAAACAATTCCCGAAAGTATTGGTTGCCACAGGACTGCTGACAGGATTGGTGCTTGGGCCAGGGCGTAAGGTTGTGCCATCCGTGAAGCTCAGTCAGGAATCGATCGACGAATTGCTGTCTCAGCGTCAGCAGCAACTGGCGGCGGAAACGCCAAAACGCTCCGAGATGACTTCTGGCGCGGTTCGTATGTTGACCGGGCTCGCATTGAGCGGGGTTTCTGTCCTGCTTCGCAAGGGCGTGGAAAACTATTTCGGCAGCGGGACGAAGTCGAATGTTAAGAGCGGTGACAGACCCTTTGGGAGTAACTGATGTGATTCAGGAACGCACTCAACCACGATTCACGTTTCCAACGACAAGTACGGACACGCAGAGCAATCCATCGGCGGGAACGGCTTTAAATGCAGGACTGGACCAATGGATTCGACAACACCCTCAACTAGCGTTCTTTGGAGCCGTCTGTTTGGGAGCCACACTCGGATGGCTGCTGAAGACACGAAAGTAGAAGCTCCCGAGCAACGTCCGCTGGGTACAAATATTGCTTCGCTCGTTCGCGACCTGGCCAGAATGATGGATCTGCAGTTGCAGCTTCTGGCACTGGATGTGAAGCAATTCTGGTCAAATGCAAGAGTGGGACTGACGGTCTCGCTGCTTGCAGGCTTTGCCATACTGGGGTCATTCCCAGTCTTGCTTTTCGGTATTGCCGAAACTCTGCAGCGAGCAACCGGATGGAGCCACGAGGTCTGTCTGCTGGTTCCTGGAACGACGTTCACGATCGGCGGCGCATGTGTCCTTTGGATCGCGGTTATCCGAGTGGGTCGTGCAGCTGCGAGCTTCAAACGTTCGCAGGAAGAGCTGACTCAGAATCTTAAGTGGGTGCGGGAAGTTCTGCACCAGGAAGAATGATTACCGAAAAATCGCCACTCGCGATTTCAAACGGATCCCTAGAGAAAGAGAATTACATGGCATCAACAACCAGCCCGAATCGTGTCGGTCAAAACTCCGAGAGTCAGACAATCGGCTCCGCAGGACAACCCGAGTGCGAAATGGAGCGCAGCGTACTCTGCGATCTCCAGTGCTACGCGCGTGAGTATGTGCAGCAACAGCCGGAAAAGGCCGCGCTCATTTGCATCGGCGTCGGATTCATCCTCGGTTGGAAGCTCAAACCCTGGTAGTTGGAATTGTGGCTTGCGGTCAATGTGACTTTCACCGATACGTCTTCGGTACCAGAATACAGCGGCAGTACGTTTTGCTTCGACATCCAATCGAAGCTGTTGACTGCTGTTGGCAACTACGACCGTACATCACGGTGACGGTACTTTGTTTGACTTTGACAATTTCGGAGATGCACAGATGCCGTATATCACAACACGTGACGGTGTTACACTTTATACAAAAATCTGGGGTGAGGGACGGCCAGTCATCTTAATACACGGTTGGCCGCTCTCGGCCGATAGCTGGGATGAAGTTGCGATGGCGCTGGCAGATGCCGGCTATCAGACAATCGCCTACGACCGACGTGGCTTCGGAAGGTCCGGTCAGCCATGGGACGGCTACGAATATGACTCACTCGCCGAAGATCTCGCGGACGTAATGAAGCATTGTGGCGCGAGCCATGCAACATTGGTTGGTTTCTCAATGGGTGGCGGCGAAGTGGTCCGCTACATGACGAATCACGCTGGCCTGAACGTGCGCTCGATTGCATTGGTCTCTTCGATCGTTCCGTACATGCTGCAGGCCAGGGACAATCCTCACGGAGTCCCGAAAGCAACGTTTGATAAGATGTCTCAGGCAATCATGAGTGACCGCGCCGCATTCTTTGCATCATTCTTTGACGATTTTTTCGGTGTCGGAATGCTGACGAATCCCGTCAGCAACGAATTACTCGAGTGGACTCGCTCCATGGGAATGCAGGCCAGTCTGAAAGCCACAGTGGATTGTGCAACGGCATTCGCGACCACTGATTTTCGGCCCGATCTAAAGTCCATCCAGGTGCCAACTCTGATCATTCACGGAACTGCTGACAAGACAGTTCCAATCGACGCAACCGGCCGTGCTGCCGCAAGCGTCATCGCGAGTTCGACCCTGCTCGAATATGAAGGGGCACCGCACGGTTTATTCGCCACACACCGCGAACGGCTGGTGAACGATCTGCTGGCGTTTTTGAAGCAGTAGGAGCTGGTATCGCTCTGATTCTGGTATCGACGTGTCTTGCCAGGATTCAGCGCAAGGAAAAGTCCGACTCAGGCTTGAATACCTGAGTCGGACAACGTGTTAGTCCCCTGATTCCTGCTGATCGCATGCCGCCCGTCGGGCCTGGCAAATATCAGGGGATTGACATTCCCCGTTCGCCTCGCGTTCGATCACTTACCGACAGTTATGACGGTGACGCCGTCCAACCTGATAATGACCATGGTGACGGTTCAGACTGCAGCATTGGTGAGAGTGAACTGATTCACCGCAGCATGCTGAGCCATGATAAGAGCCGCTTCCAGATCCAGTGACGCCCACGTAACCCTGGCCATGATGCATGTCGCCAGTGTATCCGTTGTGAGACGACATACCGTAAATTGGTCGACCCGCAGAATCAGAAATCTGTCCGAAGTTACCGGATTGGGCATTCCAGCCCTGGCTTCCGTAGCCCGGAGAATTGAAGGTCTGTTGGCCGTTAGACGCTGACATGCGAAAACGTTGTGTAAAGCGTTGTCCGTTTCTTTCGTAGATGAACGGGACATCTGAGTTTCCGTTCAGTTGGGTCAGATCCCGATCGAATTGATTGACGTCGGTGTAGGTCTGACCGTTGAATCCGATGATTCGGTCCCCGGTCCGCAGCCCAAGACGCGCTGCCGCGCTATTCGGCTGTAGATTCTGGATGATGAGACGATCTGTTGTGCTGGAATCAAACGTCGCACCAAATAGATTTGCATTGGTTGTTGCATTTGAATTCTGTAAAGCATCCGCGCCCGCGTTGGTATTTGACTGAACATCGGAATTGACGTTCTGGCCATTCGTGCGAGCCGCTGCATCGACGCCCGCTTGAACCCCATTGATCTGTGCACCGGGGATCGTGTTGACATTGCTGTTGGCATTAACGTTTGCTGATGTCGCCGCATCAACCGCTGGTGCTGTTGCGTTTGCCGCAGCGTTTGCATCGACTTGCACATCGCTTCCTATATTGGCATTCCCCACCCCGGGGACAGCGACCTGGCCAACGGCCACGCCTGAAAGCGCGAGTCCCATCACCGCCAAAGAGAATGAGTTCTCTACCGTTTTCCTTAAGAACATTTTTCGTCTCCTCACAAAGTTTCTACGTACTCAGTGCCTTGCGACTTTGTCGGCAGGAGCTACTCACCCACCGCTGACTTAGTCCAATGCAATGTCAACAAGACATCGCTGCAGATACGACACCGTCGTATCCGCCTGCCGATTCCGCAAAGCAAACATCATACCGAGTACGACGGATTTACACGGATCTTGTTTATCTTGTTGAAAAATGCCGAATAGACTTTGAAATCAGTGAAATTACTGGCTGGAGAGTTTTTACTGGCTCAATGAATTGTGGGAAGAGGCTGCGGTGAAATGTTTGAGCGGTCGGCATTGACTCTGGATGGTCGATCATCGATCGACTGTATGCCGAGCATTTGCGGCTTTCCGAATACGATGCAAGGTGGTTGGTGAGTCTCTGCATTCTGATGTCGTAGACATTCGTTTCGTTGCGCTGGTAACATCAAGTAGGGTGATTGCATCATGTCACCTGCTGCGCGACGGTTGCCAGGATTTGCTGCAACTGATCAAAAGGAACGGGCTTGACGAGGTGTTGATTGAAGCCTGCTTGCAGGGAAGTCTGTCGGTCGGCCTCTTGTCCATAACCCGTCAAGGCGACCAACACGACGTTTTTGAGATCTGGTTGCTGCCGGATTCTCTTCGCGACCTCGTAACCGTTCAGGCCGGGCAAGCCGATGTCCAGCAACATCAGGTCCGGCCGGTAATCGAGGGCCGCTTGCACGGCCGTCGGTCCGTCGTGAGCCGTCTGAACGTCATGCCCCGACGCTTGCAGCAGCATCGTGAAGCTCAACGCCGTATCCACGTTGTCATCCACCACCAGCACGCGCAGCGGTCGTGTGGTCGGCTGGCCGGTTTGCGAGACCGGCAACGTCGACTGCGGTGCGTCAGTCGGCGGCATCGGCAGACGCATGATGAAC
>JAYUVA010000317.1:0-2506 GCA_043754375.1 Candidatus Kuenenia sp.
TCAGATTTGAAATGGCTGGCTGGCCATCACGGCTTTCCGTTCTCCGCTCTCCGCTTTCCTTTTCCAACACCGCCAGCACGTCGGCCGGTGATGTATTCAGTCCGGGTGCGTGAGAGATCAGATCGCCAAACAGAATCGCGTTGACACCAAAGGCATGGATCGATGGAGGCTGAAATGTCGGCAACGCGACGAGCTCTGAATTCGTCCCAGGGTTCTCGGCTGACCAGCGATGCGAACCGAGAACATTCTGCCGCGTAATCTGGACGTCCTGCTGCTCCGGACTGACAAGGCGAATTCCTCCCCGAGCGAGATTCTCGGTCCGATATCTGCCACGAACTTCTTCTCCCGCAGGTTCAGCAGGCCGAAAGGGAAATCCGTCCGCTGTCCCTGGACCAGATCCCAGAGTTGGTAAACCAAAACGCCGGAGTTCAATCGCTCCAGACAACCCTGACGAGGGACGCTCACCAAGGGACATTTCGTCTTCGAACAGAAGTGTTGGCACTCGCAAATCCGCAAGAGACTCCCTCTCCAGGTTTTCAATCAACCCCTGCACCCGCGCAACATCAGCCTCATTTCCTTTAAGGATCAAGAGCCCAATATCCTGCATTTGTTGAACATTGATCTCACCTCGCAGATTGATCGCGGGATCAGAAAAGTCCGATTCCCATGAGTCAACCAGCATGGTCACATCGTCCAGGGTCCGGCCCAATGGCACGGAATAAACTGTCGCGGGATCCGACCATTGACCACTCGCCAAGCGAGGAAGTGGCATCGTCAGAAAGCGTCTGCCTGGCTCCTGAGTCTGAAATGACAGGCGATCCTCAATCGACATGGTTATCGAACCTGCATCCTGAACTTTGAAGTCGAAATCTACGCCAGTCTGTTCGTTCAGACGCCGCTCAAACATATTTTTACCGAAGCCTGCTGCAATTCCATCACCATCAGAGTCCGCGTCGAACCTGAATCTGACTGCAGTGTCTTCAAACCACATGTTGCCGTGTTGTTGCGCGCGGTCCCAGTGGTTCATTGCGCCATTTCCAGATCCAGGGCTCAAATCGTTGGCCCCTCGATACATGAAGTAGTTCAGGTATTGGGCTTGCGGCAATCGGCCGTCGGCTTCAACACCCGACTGAGGAACGACGTATCTTGTTGATCCATCCACGAATAAAATCCGTGGTAAATTCCATGTGAACCACTGAGGCCGTTGAATTCGCCTGATGGTTGACATCACATCCGCGGGCGTCTTTGGTCCGTCTGTCGTGACATCTTCCGTCGCACCGGCCTTGTCGGTGTTTTCCACCGCCACCTCAATCTGCTCCGGGCATGGGTACAGTGCCCAGTGGTCTTTGCGGCCTCGGTCGATGTTGAACTGCGTGTACATTTCTTCGTTTTCGAGTACCAACAACGACGTGAAGGGGCTCATCACGTACATTGATTTGCTGAGTGCTACGATGGCCTCGCGATGCTGTTCGGCGTTTTCAGCGAGTAAACGATCGATCTCCAGCTTCGCCCAGTGGCGAGGCAGATACGTGGCCTGATCTTTGACGTCGGCCACCGGAATCGTCTGAGTCCACGGTTTGCCGTTCAGCGTCGCGGTGACGGTGATGGACGCTGGCAGCGGCTGTCCTTCGGGGATTCGGCAGATCGCGGCAAGCTCTTCGCCCTGAGTAATGGTGTCGGAGAAGAGCAGAAACTCGGGAGATTCTGATTTCAAATCGGAAATTTGAGCTTTCAAATTCTCGCTCTCCGCTCCTCGCTCCTCGCTCCTCACAGCCAGATTCACCAACCTGGGCGAGTGCAGCTTTGAAAACACGTCGAACGAACGCCAGGCGATTTCTTCGTCGGGGTTGATTTGGGTACTCAAGCCGCCCGTGCGAGATGCCGCCTGTTTCATCATTGCCTGGTTCCAGCGACGACCAACTCCGATCCCGACGTATTGTGCTTCGGCCGGAATCATGGCGGCGAGCTTTGAGGCATCACGTTCGCCGAGTGCGGGCAGACCGGAGCCAACGTGAATAAGCACAGGCGAGCGGCTGGGCGTCAGCCCTCCGAGTGCTTTTTCGTCGCCTTGCGATGCCCCGTCGCCATCTCCACGGAGGGCTGACGCCCTGCCGCTCGCCTGCAACCCAGCCTCCAGATCCAGCGCGCCGACGAGATGCACGTTCTCCAGATATTTGACCGCCGCCGCAATGTTGTCCGCACTGCACAACTGTTGTTCGTCAGCATACAACGCCGCGCGACTTGAAGCCGTCACGATCGAAAACGTGTCGGAGTGTTCCGCGTTTTCCAGCAGCGATCGCACGATCTCAATCTGTGCCCGAGCCAGCAACGGACTGCGGTCACCGGCATGTTCGAAAAGGAAAACCCAGTGATGCGGCTGACGCTCCATTTCGCCGGGAAGTTCCGGTCGCAGGCGCAGCATGAGGTATTGCTGAGCGTCGGATGTGAATGTTGAAAAAGGCGAGCGGTTGGGCGTCAGCCCTCCGTGTTCACGCGCGTCGACACG
>JAYUVA010000318.1:0-8891 GCA_043754375.1 Candidatus Kuenenia sp.
GGTTAAACGATTAAATCAACAACCAGCAAGCCACCGGTAACTGTTTCAAGAACGCACCTTACGCACGCTTCTGTACCACCTCAACAACACCACGGACAAACAGGATCACTGCCACGATGAATCCAAACACAACTGCATGCCAGGAACCGAACCACGGTTTGTCCCGGAAGAAGAGCATGAAAGACAGGCCTGCGAGTAAACTCAGGACCGGAATCGCCGCCCAGCCGATCAGAGTCCCGAAGAATGGACGCCGCAACGAACTGACTCCGCGCTGGCTGAATGTCACGGCCATCACCACCACGATACCGACAATCATGCCTTCGTAAACATCGGCACCGGTGCCGACTATCTTGTTTACTGCATCAATAATCGTTCTAAGAAACAGACAACCCAGGACTGTGCCAAAGATTGTTCCGACGCCGCCCTGCAGTGAACAGCCTCCGATCACAGACGCGGCGATCGCATTGAGTTCATAACCGCGAGCAAGGGTATCGGGCTTCGCCGAACTTGTATCTGCAAAATAGACAATACCGACGATGGATGCCGTGACGGAACCGATCACGTAAGCCAGCCATTTCAACCGTTCTGTACGAATTCCGCTGAGCTTTGCAGCCTGTTCATTACCACCCATCGCATGTAAATGCCGCCCGGTCACAGTGCGACTCATCAGAAACCAGATGGCCAGCGCAAGCACGACAAAAACGATCGAGACATAATTGACGTCTTTAATAACATTCCGAAGGCCAGCGTCCGGAAAGTCGATTTGGGATTTGCCTTCCATAACTGCCTGAGTCAATCCGCGGCTGAAACTTCGCAGTCCGACGAGCGTGGCGAGTGTGGCGATAAACGGAGGCAAACCTACGCACGTAATCAGCCACGCATGCAGCGTCCCCACCATAGCACCGGACAGGATTGAGCCTAGAGTTGCGACGATGATCGCAATCGCTGAGACGTGGCCTGTTTTGAATCCTTCCGGATCAACCAGGACCAATAACGCGCCGAACACTGTCGCACTCATCGCGATCATCGAACCACTCGACAGGTCGATGCCACCGGAAATGATAATCACTGCGCTGCCCAGTGCGAACAATCCCAACAGCACCGTTTGACGAATAATCAACTCCGCTGCCGCACCGGGCTTGTTCCAGTATGTGTGACCGGAGTCGAGCAGGATTGTGGCGATGACAACCGCGAGCCATGCAAGGATGAGTTTGAACTCTACCGACGACAAAAGCTTGCGGATGAACGATGGGTTACTGGAATTCATGCAAGGATTGTCGATCTTCTTAGGGGAGTCCCGTCCTACAAAAGTTAGGTCGGACAATCTTGTCCGACTGCGATTCGACGGGCAAGAATGCCCATCCTACACCGAACTCACGAACTCGTCAGGTTGTACTCTTTCAGCCATGCCTTGAATTCAGACAACTTCAGAAACTGCACCGACGGACCAAACTCCTTGAACATCTCCGGTGTCAGCGGCGAGTCTTCGTCTGGCGCAACAATCTTCAATCCGGTGTCTCGAATATTGCCGCCTGAGTCCTTCATGTTCGGGAACATTTCTGAGATCGTCTCGTTGTCACCCGTGAGTTTGGAAAAGACATATCGAACTGAGTCATATCCCATGCCGAAAGGATTCTGCACCACCATCGCGTCAATCATGCCTTCGGACATTTGCTCGATGGCAATCGGTTCGGCGTCGAATGTGACGATCGTAAATTTGTCCCGTAGGTTTTTCTCTTTGACAACATCGACGATCGCCGGAGCGTTGTAGGACCAGATGCCAACGAGGACGCTGAGGTTTGAGTTTTGATCGATCGAATCACGCACGTTGTCTCGTGCGCGGTTTCGGTCAGTATCATCCGTACGCCGTCCCTTTTGAGTAAACTTGTCACCGGCGGCGTTGGTGAATCCATCCATTCGCTGAACGGCGTTTTGCATGCTGTCATAGCCAACAAACTGCATGTATTCACCACCATCCGGTTGAATGGCTTTTGCCGCTGTCCCAAGAACTTCACCGCCGCGAGTGTTATTGGTACCGACGTAGAACTCGCGAGTTTCCTGAAACTTCGTGTCGAGGTCGCTGTCAAATGTCCCGATGATGATTCCCTTGTCCTTAAGATTCTTCAGTTCATCGGCGATGGCCGCGTTGGTGGCAGATGTTGGTGAAATAATCACTGCTGCGATGTCACTTTGAGTGCCATACTGACGGAGCTTTTCGATCTGTCCTTCTTCTCCGTTTGTGTTACTGTCCATGCTGGCAGTAAAGCCGTTTTCTTCGAGGTTTAGATCTTCAACCGCCTTTGCGATGCCGGCTCGTGCGGCGTCCCAGAATGGGGATTCGGTGTTGTTGAGAAGAATGATCCGTCGCGTTCCGGATGTCGTCGAAGCTACCCCGCTGCCTGCTTCGTTGCCGACCTCTGTACTCCTGCCGGCAGAACCTGCGGAATCACGGTTCTCGGTACATCCCAGAAGAAACAAGATGCTGAGTCCAGCGAGCCAGGCAAATTGCGGATGTCGTTGAATCATCACGGGAACCTTTTTCTTCAGGTGGTTTTGCTTTTTTGCTGGATTACAGTGTTGATACCAGCGGGTTGCCGTAATTCTATCGGTGTCAAATCCCGCCTACAAGCGGCGCGGGGTGCTGGAACACGGTCGGCCAATTATTGAACATGGACAAACTGGCCAGCCGTGGGTGCTGGGAGAAGGACACAGCAGCAGTGGCAACCAGGTTCTATCCCAACCCGACGCGTGGGCGAAATTGTTTCCTCGCGTCCGCGTCAGACTGATGTGGGTAGACTGTTTTCCCGCTGCAGCCTTATACTGCGGGACGATCGCAAAGACCCGAAGAATGGCGACCGTATTACGTATCTCTGAATCTCGCATTGCGTTTTCAAATGTCGTCATCGAATTCTGCTACCTGCATTGCCTTACCAGCCTCCGTTCGAGGATTGCTGCGTCGTGTCCGACTGCGGCTGCGACGGGATGCGATGGTTTCGGGGTTGTTGTTACTTGTGTGCTGTGCGGCGGTTGTCTTCTGGACGACGACGACACTGGACGCCGGTTGGTTCCAGTTGCAAAAGCTGGAACTTCCCGTCGGACTTCGCGCGATTCTGCTGGCGGTGTTGTTGCCATGTGGATTGCTGTTGCTGGCGATGCGTGTCATTTTCCCGTTGGTCAGACGTCTTCACGATTCAGACATCGCGTTGCTTGTCGAACGACGATTTCCGCAATTTCAGGATCGGCTGATTACGTCCGTCGAATCGTCGCATAGAATTCCCGACGAAGGACCGCTGGTCAGGCCTTTGCTCGAACGGGCAGCGCGGGAAGCTGACGCGCTTGCCGGCAGTGTGGCAGCCGAGGATGTATTTGATACTTCCTGTCTGAAACGACTCGGACTGATGTCCGGTGGCTTGATGTTGTCAGTGGCGTGTGTTGGCATCGTGAGTCCACAGAGCCTGACACGTTGGTGGAGTGCGTTCGTTCGGTGCGACAAAGTCTATCATCAGCGAACGACCGATCTGGTGCTGCACGCGGTGTCTCAACCCGGCGATCGGCGCATTGCGTTTCAGGCCATCGATGAACGGCTGACCTATCGACATCCGCGCGGGGCGGATCTGGAACTGGAAATGAGCGTTCCGGACGATGAACCGCAGTCAGGGCAATTGTGGGTTGTTCCGGATCGTGTGCGAGTCGATGTGATTCGTATCGACGGATCACGGAGTCGCACCTACGTGTCCGCATCATCCGCGCGCACATTTCGATTCGTCGTGACGCGGCTGCAGGAACCCATCGATATTGAATTGCTCGCTGGCGACTACCGCACACGAGTTCCCTACCGCGTTGACGTCGTGAATCCGCCGGGAATTGATTCTGTGCAGCTGCGGTGTACGTATCCTGAATATACAGGCTGGAATCAGCTCCGCGAACGGACGTTGACCATCACAGGCAGCGAAGTGCAGCTGCCGATCGGCACGTCGTTTGAACTGGTGGCGATGAGCAGCAAGCCGCTGCAGGCAGTGAGAATTTTATCAGATCAGTTTGAATTGTCCGGAGATCGTGACTCGTCCCGATTGATGTTGCGGGACGAACAGTCGCCGGCGAATTCAGGCAGTGGACCATTGCTTTCCGGTGACGGACGCACAATCACGGCTCGCATGATGATTGTTCTGCCCGCGATAACAACGACCGATGGCGATGCTGCAGAAACGCCGGTGACAACCACTGCAGCCGCAGACAATTCGATCCTGCAGTTCCCATCCAGCGCGAACTTAAGATTTTTTCTGCACGACGATGACGATGTCATGTCGGCCAGTCCTGAAACTTTGCGCGTGCAGGGAATCCCGGACGCTCCTCCGATCGTTGTCGCTCAGATGAAAGGCGTTGGTAACGCGGTCACGCGACTGGCCCGCATTCCTGTGGCAGGTCGTATCCGCGATGATTATGGACTGAGGTCCGCAGGATTCGAATTTCTGGTGGATGACGAGTCCACATGGCGACCACGACCGTTTCGCCAGGTACCTGCCGCAAATGCGACCGATTTTGATCTGCGGCGAAGTGAAGACGAACCGTTTGAAATCTTTGACCTTCAGCCGTTGGAGTTATCAGAAGGGCAAACATTGGCTTTGGCGGTGGTTGCTTCGGATGATAATCGCATGCCGACTTCTGCTGTGACGCGAAGTGAGCCGCTGCTATTTCGCATTGTGAGCAACGAAGAACTCCTGTCGCTGCTTTATACTCGCGAAATTGCCCTGCGAAATCGGTTCGAAGAAGTCGTCGCACAGCTTGCGGAAGTCCGGGACGACCTGCAGTTTCACTCTGATGTCGCTCGGCGTGTGGATGCGGCAGGCACGTCGGCAGGTCCGGAAGATCGCGCCAGCCTGAATACGTCCTCGACTCGCAGCGGAAACAACCTCCGGCGGCAGACGAATGAACTCAATTCCATCGTGGAAGGCTTTGAGGAAATTGTGCAGCAATTGGAAAACAATGCCATTCCGCCGCAACAGCAGGCAGAGGATATGCGCGCCTTGATCGTCCGCCCGCTGCAGATCGTATCGGGAGAAATGATGCCAACCGCAGATCGGGCGATAAGTGCATTTCGAGTCGCGGCAATGGAGTCGCAACCAACCGAATCGCTTGTAAATCGTGCTGCTGAAAAGGTTTCGGACGTGATTATGTCGTTAGAACGGATTCTGGAGAACGTCCGGGATATGGCCGAATTCCACGAATTGCTGAGAGAAGGCAAGGCCATCAGCGATAAACTTGGTGAATTGATGCAGAACATGAAGGATCTTCAGAAGCGGGAACTGCTGGAGAAACTGAAAGGGATTTGATTGCTGGTCTAACGTCGGTTGTTGTGGGGCAGGCTTTGAGCCGGCCCGATGAATTCAAAATGTTGATTTTTCCTGAAGGCACGGCAGGCTATCAGCCTACCCCACTGGGAATGCCGAAATGATGCGACCGTTCGGATTAGGTTTGACGCTCGTCGCGATGTTTTTTCTGCTTCGCACGAATATGGCGCAGGACGCGCGGCCGGACGCGGTGGCACCTGGGTCGCCGCCGACAGTTACGGGCGGTGGCGTCAGCCCGGATTCGCTGCGAGATGATCAACTGGCCGTGAGCGGGCGTTATGCTCGGTTCGAACGCATGTTGACGCAAATGGCCGATATTCTCGGGCACCAGGATCCTGAACGAGCAGACTTATTACGTCGGGCGATCGGCAAAGGACGCGAAGGTCGGATCAAGGAACAGATTGAAAACGTCGTCGCGCTGATTGAATCGGGTGAAATCGGTAATGCTTCGGAGAAGCAGGCCGACGTCATTGAAAGTCTGCAGGAGTTGCTGAAGCTGCTGCAGAGTGAAGATCGTCGCAGTGCCGTGGAACGCGAGCGTGATCGCCTGAACTCGCTGCTCAAGGATGTGCGCGGGGTGTTGGCAGAACAACGATCCGCCCGCGCGGCGACTCAAAATTCCCCGGCTCCATCCAGTGCCGCTCCGGGACAGCAGAAAGCCATCAGCGAAACCGACACACTGCTCGAGTCCATGCGTGAGCATGATGATCAGGAATCAACTGACGGCAAGGACAGTCAAGGTAAAGACGGAGACGACAAAGAGAAGGGTGTTAAAGACGGCGATCCGAAGGAGAGCGAGCCAGAAGACGGCGTTCAGGATCCGAAGGATGGGGATGCCAAAGACAATGAATCGGGAAAAGGAGACCCAAAGCCGTCTGACAAGCCATCGAAGGGATCGCCTGAACAGGGAACGCCGTCACCGTCGGACCAGAAGTCTGAAAGTGATGGAAAACCCGGCGATCAAAAGTCCGGCGGTAAGAAATCCGGCCAGCAGAAGTCTGACAAAAACAAGCAGACACCCGGTCGTGAGCAACTGGAAAAAGCCCGTGAAGAAATGGAACGCGCGATCGAGGAACTGAAGGAGCAGAATCGAGAAGAAGCTCTGAAGAATGAGGACAACGCGATCGAAGAACTGCATGCCGCCGCCGAAAAGCTGGAAGCAATGCTGCGTCAGTTGCGTGAAGAAGAAAAGGAAATGATGCTGGCGTCGCTGGAGGCAAGATTCCAGCGCATGCTGCAGGCAGAAACGGCAATCCATGAAGGCACGGTCGGTGTCGCTGCGACGCCACAGAAAGACTGGCTGGATCTGAACTACGGTCGTTGTCGCGAGCTGTCTCAGCAGCAGTCCGAATTGACGCAGGAATGCGCTCAAACCGTCAATCTGTTGCGGGAGGAGGGGACATCGGTCGCCATCGTCATTGCGGTGGAAGACATCGAAGCGGACATGAATTCCGTGAGTGAATGGATGCAGGAATATAAAGTCGGAGAACTGACGCAGTCGGTTCAAAAGGACATTCTGGAATCCCTGAAGCAACTGATTGAGACGACTCAAAGAGAGATGCAGGAGATGAAGGACCAGCAGAAGCAGGAACAGCAACAACGCGATCCGAGTGAGGAGACGCCCGGTCTGGTGGAATTGATGGCCGAGATTCGCGTACTTCGATCACTGCAATTGCAGGTGAATCGTCGGACAAAACAGGTCGATGGGCTGCTGCAGTCATCGACGACGGATGACCTTCCTGCGCTGCACAAGCAACTGCACGATCTGGCGATCCGCCAGAACCGGCTGATCGAATCGGCAAAAGAACTGGCGAAACAGGCGAAGTAAAACGCAGCGGGCTTCCCGCAGGATGGACATTCATGTCCGTCCGATGGCCAAAAACGGTATCGAATCGAGATTTGCTTTGCCTCAGGAAACTCCGGACATGGGGGCATTTTGGGGCGAAGACTTGGACATCCATGTCCAGGGGACAGCAATCTCACTCGACTCGGAGAGTCAAGCTACCGAAATCGCGTCAACCGAGGGAATCCTGAATTCCGATTGTGGCCCTTTTGTGCTTTAAGGGTAAACTGTCGGCGTCAAATCGTTGGAGTCCGGCACAAAGCCTGTACTTCGACCAACTCTCGTTCAAAAGTACTCGCTCCATGTCATCACTCCCGATTATTGACCTGCCCGAATCACGTCCATTGCCTCAAGGCACTTCCGGTGAACCGGGCCATTCCAAAGGCACGTATGCCTTTGTAAGTCTCGGGTGCCCGAAAAATCTGGTCGATAGTGAAAAGATGCTGGGATCGCTGTCGCTGGACGGCTATTCGCTGGTCTCCGACCCCGATGGCGCGGACTTTGTGATCGTCAACACGTGTGGCTTCATTGAAAGTTCCCGCCAGGAATCGCGATCTGTCATTCAGGAGATGCTGGACCTTAAAAAGGAAGGCAAGACGAAAGGTGTCATCGTAGCCGGCTGCCTGCCTCAGCGACTGGAAGCGGACGGCGGCCTGCTGAAGGAAATGCCGGATATCGATCACGTCGTCGGTGTTTTTGGACGTGACGAAATCACCAAAGTCGCAGATCGGCTTATTGGCGGAAACCGGGAGCAACGGGAGCTCTTTCGTCCGGCTCCCATCAAAGCGATGAACGATCAGTCGCGACTTCGGATCACGCCGGCACATTATGCGTATCTGAAAATTTCAGAAGGCTGTGATCGAACCTGCACATTCTGCTCGATTCCGTCGATGCGTGGCAAGCACGTGACCAAACCAATTGAGATGGTGCTTGATGAAGCGCGGGAACTGGTCGATGACGGCATGCGTGAGTTGATCATTGTGGCCCAGGACACAACGTACTACGGCATGGACCTTTACGGCGAAGTGCGTCTGGCGGAACTTTTGCGGCAACTTCAGAAAGTCGATGGCATTGACTGGATTCGGCTGATGTATCTTTACCCGATCAACTTTTCAGACGAACTGATCGACGTCATTGCGGATTCAGGCAACATCCTTCCATATCTCGATATGCCACTCCAGCACATTAATTCTGCGGTGCTCAAGCGTATGCAGCGTCGCGTGAATTCCGATCAGACGCGGGAGCTTGTCGGCAAACTGCGAGAGCGAATTCCGAACGTAGTTTTGCGGACCACGTTCATTACGGGATTTCCCGGTGAAACAGATCAGCAGTTTGAAGAACTGCGACAATTCGTCGAGGAAACTCGCTTCGAACGCATGGGCGTTTTCACCTATTCGCTGGAACCAGGTACGCCGGCTGTGAAACTGGAAGGGCACCTTCCGGAAGACGTGAAGGAAGCCCGCCGCGACGAACTAATGGCGTTGCAGCAGGACATTGCCTTTGCACATGCAGACAAGATGATCGGTTACGAGCTGGATGTCCTGATCGATGAGGAAATTGGCGACGGCGTTTATGTGGGCCGATCGTATGCGGATGCTCCGGAGATTGATGCGAACGTGATTGTCCGTGGCGTCGATCTGCAGCCGGGCGATATGGTGCCGGTCGAAATCATGGAGCGACAGGATTATGATCTGGTCGGC
>JAYUVA010000319.1:0-3241 GCA_043754375.1 Candidatus Kuenenia sp.
CGCAACCATGTGTCATTCCCGCTGACCTTCCAACTGCCGTTCTGCCATGCAAGTTCCGGCATCACATCGGCGTTTGTTTCTTCACTGTCCGCCCGATCGCCCCAGTAGCGAATCCATTGTGCAAAGTCCTGGCGACGGGATGCATAGTCCAGAGCGGACGTCTCAATCTGCCAATAGACCTCGAATCCATCGTACAGATTGTTAAAGCCGTTCCATGACACCGCTGATTCCAACTCGTCCACAAAGCTGCGGCCATCTGTAAGCATCAGACGTCGATCCGTTCCCTGGGCCGCAAACACGCTCGCGTCGCTGCTGATTGAGAGCCGAGGAATCAGACGCTGCATTCCGCCTGGCTGATTGCTGTCGGTATCATCCATTTTCAGCATTGGCGCGGAAGTCAGACAGGTCACATGGTTCAGCACCACCTCAATCGCGCCTCGAGAAGGCGTCATTGACGCATCGCCCCGATTATCGATGAGCGAACCTCCGAGGGCAATGCCACAGTTTCGCATCTGAATTCGACCGCGTGCCTGTGACGCGATCCGAATGCCATCTGATTCTGCCCGACAAATCACACGGTTGAGTGAGATTTCCGTTGCGGTGACGGTGCCTGCTTCTGGTGATGAAATATCACCCACCAGATCAAACAACGCCGCTGGCTGACCGTCGGAATTCTGGCAGTCGATCGACACGTTGGAAAGATCGATTTTGTTCGGCCCGGTGCAATGAAACAGACTCCAGCGATCCGCCGTGAGATCATCTCGGGCGACGACACGCAGATCGATATCCAGAAGTGTTAACTTGCCGTTGCCACGCAAAGAAATCATCTGCCCCGGCGAAACTGTCCCTTCCGGAGCCCCGTCAAACACGAGTGTTGGCCGGAAACCATCCGCTGCCCGAATGATCAGGTCCATACCTACGATTCGCACAGGTGGCTGAGTCAGCAGATCGTCCGGATATCCGTTGTACCGCAGCAGCACGACGTCGCCCGATCGGGCATCGGCGACAGCCGCCTTCAGCGTCCGGAAGGACTCCGCCGCTCCTGTAGAACGCCGCAGCACAAACGGCCCCGCCGTCGCCACACCGGTCGTGTCAGGCACCGGATCCGTAACCTGCGGCTTACCGATCCAGATCCTCGTGACGGCTGAATTGAATGGATAAACCAGAGGTATCGGCAGTTGGCCAAATATCAGAGGCGTGGTCGTTGCTGACACGGCGGACTCTCCGGTAGCTTTTGGCAGGCCCGAAACCGCACTGTTGTCGGCTGGTTCTGGTACATCCGCAGCGTTCGGCTGAACTGGGACTGTCTCCGTGCCAGTCGATGCTGTCGCGCTATTCAAATTCGGGCTGCGGATGGCGGAGGGAAGCTGATCCACTTCGTTTCCGATGTCTCCCTGATCGATCAAAGCATTGCTGACATTCCCACCGGAGGGCGGAACGCGATGGAGAAAAACGGCCGTCAGACAGATGAGGAGCACGGACACAAAAACCCATACTGCGCCCAAAGGCTGTCGATTCCCGGCAGGCCCAAGTTTTCTCCACACGATGCCTTCCGCCGGGACGCTCTGCAGCCCCAGGATCTGTGCCATTTGAATCAGGTCATTCAGCAGCAGACCGGGTGCCTGGTAACGGGCATCAGGGTTATTGGCCATCATCTTGCGCATGATGGCCGCAATTTCTTCGGGGACGCTGCTGTTGAGTGTACGCGGATCGGGTGGCGATTTGCCCTGATGATCGAGCAATTTTTGCAGGGCCGTGCCTTCCGGATACGGAGGTCGCCCCGTCAGCATGTGGTACATGGTGCAACCGAGCGAATAAATATCGCTGCGTCCGTCGGCATTCCTCGGATCGCGTGCCTGTTCCGGAGCGATGTAGTCGAACGTGCCCAGCGTCGTGCCGGCCACCGTGATGTCGCCGATGGAATCCGTCGTTTCGCGCCGCGCCAGTCCCAGATCCACGACCTTCACTCGCCCCGAAGTGGTCAACATAATATTCGACGGCTTGATATCGCGATGCACGATTCCGGCCGCGGCCGTATGATTCAGGGCCAGCGTCACCTGAATCGCATAGTTGATCGTGTCCGATGGACTCAGCCGCCCGCTTTCCACGATCAGATCGCGGATCGTGCGACCGCTGGCGAATTCGTAGGCGATGAAATACAGCCCGTCCTGACTACCTGCGTAGTAAACTCGCGCGATGTTGTCGTGGTTCAGTTGAGCACAGGCTCGAGCTTCGTTACGGAAGCGAGCGATCAACGAAACATCCTGCGATGACGACGGATGCAGAATCTTGAGTGCGACATCGCGCGCGAGTTCCAAATCCGTGGCCTTGAAAACAGCTCCCATACCACCCGAACCCAGACGTCCCGTGATTTCAAAGTGAGCCAGCCGGATGCCGATTTCCTCGCCCTTGAATACTCCATTCGATGGAAACAGACGATTTCGCACCGCGTCGATCTCAGCGGTCGCTGATGCAGATTCGGGCTTCAACTCCGCTCGAGGCTGCTCGGGAGAACTGATGACCGTGTTTTCGTCGTCGGCTACGAGCGGTCGCTCCGACAGCGGCACATTCGCTGTTGTCGTGAGTGGCTCCAATGCTTCGTTTGCACTGATTTGTGTCATTGTTGCACGGAACAAAGCCGAAAAAGCCGGGCAGCTTCGCGCAGACTGCGCACTATGCCAATTTGGAACGCTCTATGGTAGTATGAACTTCACTACGAGTCAAAGACGGTCGGAACATCCGTTCAGTGTCTGTCCTGCGAATAGGGACTGCGAACTGATATGATCCGCACAACTGTGTCTGTTCTACGTCATACAGCATTATGTCGATCCGGCGGATCACTTTTCAGGACTTACGTCGTTTGTGCGTTATCTGTGGAATCGTCGATCGAACGTCCGTTGATTTGAGCCTTGCCGGAGCATTCGTCAGACTACTGCTTGTGTGTAACCTTGGGCTGCGCAAAGATTGCGTTGATGGGGGGTAGCTTGTTGACCCGGTTTTTGTTCCGTCACCACGGATGGCGTTTCCGAAGGATCTTGCCGCAACGCGGCATAATGTGAAAGCCTGGGGCATCGACCTCATCGTACCACACATCTTTGTTGACACATCAGAGTCCGATTCAGTTTTGAACAATTCGCTTGTTCCCAATTCGCTTGTCACAAAGCACAGTTTCGTGCTGGCACATCTACAAACCAGGCGACCACTCAGAAGTGTGCTGCATTTCGGGCACGGAAGAAAGTGG
>JAYUVA010000320.1:0-3609 GCA_043754375.1 Candidatus Kuenenia sp.
AACTTGTCCTGATCCTTGCCGCGCTGATGTTCCCTGAGGAATCGATTTCCGCCTCCGAGCGGTCTGCTGACAAGCCGAACATTCTGGTCATCGTTGGCAAGTGGCACCTCGGCAGTCTCCCTGAAATGCACCCGCAACAGCGCGGCTTCGATGAGTTTTTTGGCTTCCTCGGCGGCGCACACAGTTACTTTAAAACGGCTGGCATCCTGCGTGGCACGGAACCCGTAAACGAACTCGATTACACGACCGATGCCTTCGGACGAGAGGCCAGCTGGAACGCATGGGATGCGTCCAATGTCGCTCCGCTCTGGGGAGGCGGAAACGAAGGCGTCAAGAAACAGGACCCTGCCAGATCCGGAAAAAAGAAGCGAAAGAATGCCCAATGAATAAGCTCACGCCGGAATCTCAGACCAGGCATGAGATGGCGTGGCTGCAGGTTCGAATGGCCTGGCAGTCCGTGAAAAAAACTCGACTCGATCACGAAAAGAAAGACGTCATCGCAGCGCTGATCCGGCACTATCGGGAAACGGGTCGTCCCGATCGCCCTCGTTCCGAATTCGAGCAGGTTCTGCTGCGGCTGGAAGAAGAACACGATTTGCGCGTGAAGGAACTCGGGAGGGAAGGAAGGCGGGTTGCGAAGCAAGCGAACAACATCATCAAGGTGATCTGCGATACCAACGAGGCCAGGATGCAGCATTGCCGAGACAAGGCCGAAGAGACCCCGATCATCATCGCTGAATGGAAAGAGATCATGCACTTGCTGTCCAAAGATCATAGTTTTGGCTCAACGACCACCGGCTCTACCTCACGCGGCCACGAATGACACATTTTGGAGATTCTGGAAAGCGACAGATCCGTGGGGCGTTCAGGCTGTCCGTTACTTATTTCCGTGCGATTCATTCGGTTGTCCCCCATTCGGTTGTCTCCCTGCGTCGCATGAAATGCGACAACCGAATGGGGACAACCGAATGGGGACAAAATAGCCGGAAACACTTCCATGCAAAAACCTAGTGTTCTACTGCACGCGGTTAAATGAACGTGCCTTCCTCAACCCCGTGCGGTATAATTTTTTAAACCGCTTCGCGGTGAATCACACGAAGCACCGCGAAAACCCACAAGCAACAAAGTCTGCTTCCGAGCGAACTCGCGCACACGATTCGTAGATGAACCGAAGTTCCGTGACGCCTCTTGCAAATCTTTCGAAAGCCATTTGACGTATCTGATTCGTCGGTTAACCTTAGCTGCAGTCATCCCGATGGCGCGCCTGAGTCCGGGGTAGTCATATCGACGCAACCCTTGGGGACGCTTGTGGTTGCTGTGCAGGCTGGTCGTTCGGCAGGCGGCCGCGAGGTTCATGAAGGATCATGGTGTGACTGCGATTGAATGGAAAACGTTGTCTCAGGTTTCGATGTTGTCGCCGGGATCGGCCAGCGGAACGCTCATGCAGCTGAGTGGCAAGTTGCTGTCGGATGCACTCAAAGTTCAGACTTTCGATGCCTTTATTCGTACCGCATTGTCTGAAATCGCATCGGAATTGTCGGTCCAGTGGATTGGTCTGGCCCAACGGGTGCCTGGGCCTGGTTGGGAAGTGATCGCCGAACATGGTCAGCAGGCGATGTCTGTCCGTCCTGTTTCGCTGTGGGATGAATCGCTCGATCGAGACGCGGCTGGCGTGAGTCGTACAGAACAGGGTAAGATTCTCGCGGCCTTTCCGCTCACAGCCAATTCACCATTTGCACATCTGCTTGTCACGGCCGGGCGCCATGCCGATGCTGACCTCGCCGAAGCCGGCCTGATGACGGCTCGATCGCTGTCGATGGCACTGACACTCGTTGATCACGATCTGCGAACTCGTAGGCAGGTCGAGCGATTGCGTTCAACGCTGAGCATCGCCTCGCGACTGTCGATGGCGGAAGACGCCGCGCCGTTGCTGGAACTCATTGCGCTCGAAGCAACGCGGCTGCTCAACTGCGATCGCAGCAGTATTTTCCTGTGGGATCGCGACCGCAATGAAGTGGAAGCGCGTCCCGCCCTGGGTGTCAAGAATTCATCACTGCGGCTGCCGGCGGGCGAAGGCATTGTGGGTGAAACTCTGCGGACCGGCAAATCGATTAACGTCGATGATGCCTACGAAGATCCTCGCTTCAATCAGGAGGTTGATCGCAAGCATGGTTATCGAACCCGGAATTTGATCTGCGTACCGCTGCGCGATGCACACAACAATACTGTGGGTGCATTCGAAGCGATCAACCGGAACGACAATCGTCCGTTTACTCAGGACGACATTGAATGCCTGTCGCAGCTTGGAACTCAGGCCGCGGTCGCACTGAGAAATCTTCAGGAACGCAACCTTTTGCATCGCAGTCACAGCCAGTTGGCCGAACAGGTGACGAGAGGCGTGTCGATCGTGGGCGACAGCATGGCCATTTCCGCTCTCCGCGACACAGTCCGACGGCTGGCATCAACGGATCTTCCGGTTCTGGTGCTGGGAGAAAGCGGGACGGGCAAAGAGGTCGTCGCGCAATCATTGCACTACGCAGGCAATCGCGCGAACTGTCCTTTCGTCGCCGTGAATTGTGCCGCGCTGACAGAATCGCTGCTGGAAAGCGAACTCTTTGGCCACGAACGCGGTGCCTTCACGGACGCGCGGGATATGCGTCAGGGTAAGTTTGAACTGGCGGACGGCGGCACATTGTTTCTGGATGAAATCGGCGACATGAGCACCGGTGGCCAGGCAAAGTTGTTGCGTGTGCTGGAACAGAAGGTGATCACGCGTGTCGGTGGTTCGCAAACCATCCCGATTAACGTGCGTATCATCGCGGCGACCAATTCCAATCTGAGCGAAGCGGTCCGTGCGAAAAAGTTCCGCGAAGATCTGTATTATCGCCTGGGAGTCGTCACGCTCGACCTGCCGGCACTGCGCGAACGGCCGGAAGACATCCTGCCGCTGGCGGAATTTTTTCTGCGTCGCTTTGCCGTGCAGGCAAAACGGCCACTGTTGCAGTTGTCGTCCGAGGCGCGGCGGCGATTGCAGTCACATGCCTGGCCAGGCAACGTTCGCGAACTGCGCAATT
Organism: Candidatus Kuenenia sp.; assembly: GCA_043754375.1. Classification (GTDB taxonomy): domain Bacteria; phylum Planctomycetota; class Planctomycetia; order Planctomycetales; family Planctomycetaceae; genus SXXK01. Next base: position 3,075 of record JAYUVA010000320.1, read on the forward strand.
TGATGGAACGTGTCGCGTTTCTGTGCCCCGCCGATCGCGTGGAACCTGAGGACCTGGCCTTCATTCTGAGTCCTGAATCCGACAATTCAAAACTGCCTGCGCTCGATCTGGGCATTGATGCGGCGACGCGTGAATTTCAACGGGATTTCATCCGACGCAGTATTCATCATGTCGCCGACAACATGACCGACGCCGCTAAAATTCTTGGCCTGCATCGATCCAATCTGTATCGCAAAATGAAACAGCTGGAGATGAAGGAAGTCGGCGGAATGGAATAATTCAGGTAACCGTTCACGACACTTCGAGAATGACAGCTTAAACCACAGATGGACACGGATGAACACAGATTGACTGTTGATTTCTAGGTTCAACGACAAATGAAGTGCGCGGGTCAAGAGTGACTTGAACCACGAATGGACACGAATGAACACAAATGGTCTCAACGATTTATTCAGAGTTTGATTCGAGGAGTCATGCCCGACGACTGCTCACGATGCGGTCGTGCCGCGACGTTTTCGACTTTCTTCAGCGCTTC
>JAYUVA010000321.1:0-11200 GCA_043754375.1 Candidatus Kuenenia sp.
GGCTGACCGGAACCGGATAAGGTCTCAGGGAGTCGATTCCAGCATTCTGCGTCGCTCAGGAGCATGACAACCGGCGAACCTGTCGTGCCGTCGTCTGCAAAGACAGTGGGCATGCCGATGTTCATGATCGTTAATCCCGCAATGAACCATGCTGAGAAATGAGTCAGCCACATGATCGCTTCGCCTTTCGAGGCTGACATTATTCTTCACGCGGTGCGAATTGACAATGGCGAGCGGCTGGGCGTGAGCCCTCCGTGGCCCGGGCATAAACACACGGAGGGCTGACGCCCAGCCGCTCGCCGTCCCGCCACGTTATTTCGTTTCATCCAGCAGCAACATCAGCAGGGCCTGCTCCATTTCCTCCGGCTTGAAACCGAACGGCCCGCGACCACTCTTGTAGGCAACTTTGCCCTTCGTATCGATGACGTACAAACGAGCTGGCATGCCGCTATAGGCATTTCCCACCGTGTCACCGATGTCGTCAACCAATAATGGCATCGATGGATTGAGTTTTGCTGCACACTGCTGCGCTACAGCCTGACGCTCAACAAAGGTCGTCGGCTGCGCCACGGCAACACCGACCTTTTCATTGGATTTCATCACCCAGCCGTCTGTCGGGTGTGCTTCACGCACGTAGACCATCAGAAAATCAGCGTTGTCCTGCTGACGCTCCTTGACGGCTTCGACGGCAGGATACATCGAGCGGAATGGACCACAGGTAAAGTTGCCGAATACCAGAACGACTGGCTTCCTGCCGATTCGATCCGACAGTCGGACTGGATCTCCGCCTCCCAATGGATTCAGTTCGAAGTCAGGAGCTGGCTGATCAATTTCCGGTCCTTCCTGCAGTGATCCGACCTCGCCAGCCATCAGGCCCTTGATCAGCGTTTCCTTCGCTGGCGCATCACCAGGGGAAAATCCACTGCCCGGCGGAATTAAGGCATCTCGAAATTGTTCAGTGCGGATCGCATCGCCGTCACCAGCAATTTTTTCAAAGAACGCCTGCCACTCTTCAGCTGTAAGCTTTCCGTCGCCGCTGGGATCAATCCGCCGGAATATCCGATTGATCATGTACGACTGACCAACCCAGGGATTCTCGTCGGACCAGTCGAGGTCAAAGCCTGAGATACTTCCGTCATGGTCGCGGTCCAACTGCTTGAAAATTGCTTCCGGACCGTGAAACGAGTCCGCCGCCAGTGGTTGATCCGGCGCAACCTCATGACGTTCAGCAAGCCATTGCCAGGAAAATCGATTTTGCGCCGGACCAAACCAGCCATTGGTTCCATCCAGTTGTCCGTCGCGTGCAATCACCAGATACATAGCGACTGCCTCAGGCATTTCCTTCCCTTCGTACGCAGCCTCAATCTGCTCGGGCGTGTACTTCAGCAAATCCGGGCCGGGGGCAGGCGGAGCAGCCGTTTCTTCGGTTGTCGCCGTTGTCGAGTCGGGACTCTCGTCCTGTGCCGAAGTCGTCGCCATAAATCCAACAAAGTACAATGCTGTGAATGCAACAAGGGCAATGCGTTGAATGGTCATGATGTCTCCAAAATGAAATTACAATGCGAGTGTGAGTATTCTGAGATTTGTTGTGGAACCACGACGTTAGTGCAACATGTCGCGAAAGACCGTGAGTGCCGGATCTGTGCCGACGAGATACCAAACCTTCTGTTCGTTTTTCTTATCCTCAGTGTCAACGAGCGTTAACTGAACTTCAATCGAAAGATTCGCCCCGACGGACTTACCGTCGCCCAGGAGTTCAAAATCCAGCAATTTATGACCTGCCGACCAATCCATGTCCTGAACGACAATCGCCGGAGATCGTGTTTGCAGATGTTCGGGCAATTCACCTCCCATCCACGCGGTCAGCGCCGCAATCAACGTTTCTTTGGCGACGTCTGGACGAACTGTATCATTCCCCGATGTTCCCGCGCACCCGATTGTCGGAACGGAAAGCGAAAGTATCAGGAACATTGGAAGAAGAAGCCGCAGAGGGACTCTGGAAAGATTTTGAGCAAGCAGTATGTTCATTTTTATGCACGCAAAAAAGGTGAAAGTAAAAATTGAGATTTTGCTTACAGGAATTCCTGAAGCGGAATTGCCGGAGCCACGGGCTCTTTGCGCCCGATGGTACTCGTTTGTAGTCCCGGCTTTAGCCGGAAAGCCGCGACTGCGATAGCGGCAATTCCGCCTGAAGGCGGGACTACAAACAAAGGCCAGTCCCATTTGCAGTCCGCCTCCCACTGACGCATGAGGCAGGACGAGCCGGAAAGCCGGTCCTGTGGCCAATCCATGCGTCAGAATTCGCCCAGCACTTCGCCACCATCGCGAGTTCCCACCGCGCGCCAGGTTTGGAGATCGACGTTTTCACTTACGAACCGCACTGATCCATCACACAGCAGCAACTGGACGCCTCCCGTGTGACGACTGCTGGGTGGCATCGTCGCCCGATTGATCAGAAAGAAACCACACGAACGCGCATTCGGCACGTTGGTGTGCAAATAGCAATGCTGTCCATTCATCCACGGAGCACCCATGAACAATGGAAACTGATTCGCGAGGTTGCTGATGTCGATTGCGTTGCAGATCTGTACGGCTTCGTCAGCGTTTGCGGGCGACGCTGGACTGAAGAAGACGTCTGCCACCGGGCTGACTTTGCCGTTGTTGCCATCGGCAATCAGCCGCTCACAAATGGCGGCCGTGTTCGAGGTTCCGTCCGTGATGTCTGCCATGCGGACTTTGCTGCCGTAGTACATAACGCCATTCTGCGGTGTGAAAATGGCATTCGGTCCGGTCGGAAACCCCCACAGCACTCCAGTGCCCTTGTTCACAAAGTAATTCGTAGCGCCTCCAATCGCTGGAAGTGCGTTGGAAAAATCACTTGGACATCGGAAGGCGGGAAGTTCGACCAGGAGTGCCGCCGCGTTATTGGCATGACTGACCGGTACGTTAAAATCAATCCTGGAATAGACGTTTCCCTGCTCAAGGTAAGGCAACAGCATACTGAAGGCAGAGAACGACTTTGTCGTGCCTTCATGTCCGAACGGAAAACACAGATGCACGTCGTGGTAATTGTGAAGTGCAAGCCCCAGTTGTTTCAGGTTGTTTTTACATTGAGTACGTCGAGCTGCCTCGCGCGCCTGCTGGACCGCCGGCAGCAGCAGAGCGATCAGAATCGCGATAATAGCTATGACGACGAGCAGTTCAATGAGGGTGAAGCCTCGATTTCTTTGATTGATATGGTTCATATTAGAATCCCTGAAATACGGATGAAATGTAATTGTAAGAAATGCTATTTCGACTTTGTCGAACCTGGAATGACTGCGACACATTGCGCAGCCTGGACTACAATCGTGCATTCAGCAGCAATTGACGTACATCGCCGCCGCTGGATAACGATTCAACGACTAATGGTCAACGCTGCGTCTTCAGCGATGAGCCACGCTTGCCTTAGCACCCCGGCGATGCGCACAATTAACGCGCGCGGTTAAGAATGGCACATTCGTTTAACCGCCTGGGCAACGCCCCGCGCTTCGTATTTCAAATCTCAAATACGAAATTTCAAATAGAACAATCGCGGCCCGCTGGGCACGCGGTTAAACGATGCGCCACGCGGGCGGGTCATTTCGGCGCGGATTCAAGCGGATGGCACAGCCGTCAGCACGCTGGGTTCTGAAACGCGCCTTCAAGCGGCCGGAGGGCGAAAAATCGGCAAGGGCTCAAAGAAGGCACCTCGCTCGGACTGCGGATTTTCCAGCATTTCAGAGGAAAGTTGCTGTTCTGCCAGTGACTCCAAAACACATTCCGCACGGAAGCCTTTTACATGACCTGTCGGAACCTGCGGGACCGGGAAATGTGGAATCGGACGACTGCTGCAATTTGGCCCACTACATCGTGGAACAGAGTTCTGCGGCGCAACACCAGTCAGACCGCCCGGCAAAAGCACCGCCTCTTGTGCCGTGACTGACATCGAGTGCCCCGAAACAGGCTTTCCGTTGCGGAACAGGTAGTCACCACATGACGCGAACAATGGCCCGGCACTAAGAAATACACAGCAAACCGCGACGCAACGGGTCACGGCTTGTAGCCGTATCCACGGTCGGGATGCAGATGTCTTCTTCAGTTTTTGAGCAACTGTGTGCATAGCAAACTACGGTCAAAGTCACACATTTGGGGAATATGAACATAATCTATGTACGCAGTGTTTGACTGTCAATGACTAAGTCGTTTTTACAAAGCGATTCAGAATTCTTTACGAATAGTTTTTGTGATACATTTGGTCCATTTTCCATGGTCGCCGATTGGACGCGGTGCCAATCAAAATAGATTTCCGTCAAAATCGCCAGCGGGCCGACAATGAACAGCGCATGATAGAGCGAATGGACGTCGCGAAACGCAAGTCTCAGGAACGTTTCCATTGCAGCGATCAGCATCGCGACCAGCATCTGATTACGTTTTCCCCGGACGGTGGTTTTTGGATCGGTGATCATGAAAAACATGTAGAGCTGAAACATCGGACTCGTGACAGGTGCCAGCTCCGTTTGCCAGGGATGCCCCGTGACATAGCTTCTGAAAAATGCGAGTGGCACAAAGGCAAGAACGAAGGCCAGCGGAATATGAAAGCGACCAAGCCGATACATGATCATGCCGCCCAGGATCCAGATGGCGAGCACCGCCCAGCCGTTGTTCCCGGCCTGAACGCTCAGGCTGGCGACATGCGCGGGTGCCAGAAACAGCATCATCGTGACTCCGAAATTGGTCGGATTCCAGATGTGCCGGTCGCCGATTCTCAGGACATACTTCGACATAATGGAAATCAGCCCGCAAAACACGAACGGCCACAGCGCCGAAGACTTGATCAGGATTCCGACACTGATCCCGGAAATATAGGCACTCGCGAGGTGAGGCCACTTTCCCCAGAAAAAACGGCCCAGCATTATCTCAGCAAGGACAGTGATCACGATGGCCACGAATGTAGGCGAGTATTCCAGAACGATTCCGTGAGTCGCCGTCACGAGCCACGCTGGCGCGCTGTGATTCTCAAGGATGTTGAACGCTGCGTCACCGATCGCAAGGATCGACGTGATCAGCAACGGGGCGTGAAAGCGAGGATCCCGGAAGACAAGATTCTTCCAGACAATCACAAGAGCAATCAGCAGCAGTGAGACTCCAAGAATCCTTGGTGTTGTTGGTTCAATGATCAGCCCGCGCGACGCCGAGTACCAGTTACTCACGTTTCGGCCCAGCGGATCGCGCGCCCAGTAGTAACCTCCCACAAGCAGAGAAGTCAGCGTGCAGCGCCCGACAAATGCAAGTCGCAGTGCATTATGGCTTTCAGGAGCGACAGTGGGTTTGAGTGATCCCGTTGCGTCTGTTTTCATCGCTGTTGTTCCACGGTACTGGTCTCTTTGACAGGATGCACAGTATTCGGCATCAGTGCAGTCAGCGTTTGACTACGACCGGATGGCCATTTGATGATGGCGGATTCGATCCGCGGATCCTTGCCAACTCCAAAATGCACGCGGAACATGCTCTGCGACGCATGCGCATCGCCGGCAGTCACGACCGCCAATTGCTTTTGTACCAAACCTTCGGTTCCGTTTCGCCAGGTCAGCAGAATTTCTGCTCCCACGGCCGAACGATTGCTCCAGCCTGCTTCATGCCCCTGAATGGCGCCTCCTTCCAGGGCGAACTGAATCCATTGATTGGTTTCAGCAACTTCGTTCTGGTAGACGAGCAGTGGACCATACTGATTGGCAACCACAACATCCAGTTTGCCACGGTTTGAGAAATCCGCAATTGCCACTGCTCTTCCATCGTAGACATCCGCAACACCTACAGCCGCCGCCACATCAATGAACTCGTTTCCTTTGTTCATCCACACGCATTTGGCCTGGAATCCTGCAAGGCTTTGCCTGCCGATCGGCGGCCAGAACTTTGCGTCGCCGATCAGGCCTTTTAGTCCCCCAGCGATTTTTCCATAGTCGTACCAGTAACTTGCTCCTTTATCCGATGAAACGTATCCATTAGTCAGATAGAGATCGAGCCGGCCATCGTTGTTGAGATCCCCGAACTTTGCTCCCCAGCTCCAACCGCCACGTTCAACATTAAGAGAGCCCGCCTGATTCAGGTAACGCGGTAGTTTCTGAATCGACTCGACGGCTGGTATCCAAAGATTGTTGCCCTGAACAAGATTGCCTGGTTCCGTGATATTGGACACATACATCGACAACTGTCCCGTGTTCAGGACATCGCCGAACGATACGCTCATTCCGCTCTTGGGAGCCACACCAATTCCGGAGTCGTAGCCGACCTCTTCAAACTTCCTGCCGTCCCGATTCGCATAGAATTCCGAAACGCCGTAGTCGTTGGCCAGCACCAGATCCTGGTAGCCTGTTCCACAAAGATCGGCAGCTGCAACTCCCAGAGTCCAGCGCGTACTCGTGATTCCCATCGCCGTGGTGACATCTTCAAACACGCCGTCACCAAGATTATGCATGAGGTGTTTGCGACCGCCATTCGTTGCATACTCAAATGACTCAGGCATGATGCGCGTATCCTTCAACTTCCAAAGATCGATCTCATCCGCCCAATAGCCAGTGATAAATAGATCCAATCGACCATCACGATCGTAGTCGAACCAACAGGCCGCATTGACATTGAGCCATTTCGGAAGATTGGCGCGGTCTGTGATGCGTTCAAAACCTTTTCCTGCCTGATTGCGAAACAGCTCGGGTCGTCCCCACTTGCAGACGAACATGTCGTCGAAGCCATCGTTGTCAAAGTCGGCCCACACAGTCCCTGTGCAGGCACCGGTACCCGGCTGATTCAGATCTGCGACCCCCAACGGTGCCGCTTTGTCTTCAAATGTTCCATTTGCGAGGTTTCGCCAGAGGGCGTTCTTTGCTCCCTGTTTGCTGGTGACCGCATAGATGTCGAGCCAGCCATCCTTGTCGAAATCGATCACAGTGACGCCAGCTCCCATCGAATTCACCAACGGCATGATGTGGGCAAGTTTTGGGTCAAGCTCCGACGGTTCATGTCGAAATTCGATACCCAGCGATTTCGATGATTCGGTGAGTTTGAATCCGTAGCGGCTCACAGCGTCGGAAGCGGCACCTTTCGACAGGTTGGCGGTGGATGCATTTCCCGTCAACACGTTCCAGGCACCAGACGGACCACCACTGGAACCGCACAACGCGGCGACGCCGAGCAAGCCGGTAAATGCGACACCGATCAAATCTTGTTTTGTCGAGCGGTTCATCATACAAAATAATCCCCGGGCTCCAAGGACTCAACGGCTATGCTGTGTGCGAGATCCTCGCAGGCCTCGTTCAAAACTTTCCGGTGTGATCAATCGTGTGTGCCACTTCTTCCAGTCGGCCGAATGGCGAAGGTACGCAGGATCATCCTCCAGCAGAGAGGGAGGCTCAAGGTAATTGTGCAAATCATGCGCTGGCAAGGGAAGTACGGTCTTGCCAAATCGCGTATTGAAATCGCCGTCCTTCACCCAGCCGTCCGCCACAAAGACAAAATCACGCTGAAACCCTGAATGAGGTTCGGCTGGGGCGGTAAACTTCAGGATGATTTCGTCGCCGGCATTCAGGATGGCGTAACGATCGTCAATCTTTTCCAGCAGTTCGCGAATATCGCCAAATCGTGTGTAGTGGCCAATCAGGTCACGCCAGACCTGTTGTCGCGAAACGATCGGATCATAGTGAGGAATCTCCGGTGAGCTCGGATTGTCCTGAGTCATACTGACGATGCCGCGATATCGCAGGTCGGCCACCTGCGCGGTGAGCATCTGCTTTGTCACAACAGCATCATCGCGACCTCGCCCGATGAGAAGTGAATCCCAGTAGATTTCCATATTGGTTCGAAGCCGAAACCGGCGAGCGACGCCTGGTCCCTCAATTCCATCAAGTCGAATCAGCAACGTCTTATTTTTGCCGGCGGGAAATCCAAGACGATCCAGACCCGGCTTCCAGCCGCCATTGCCATCAGGCAGTTCGAGAACCAGCCCGGTTGGCCGCTCATGTCGTCCCTGTTCCAATGCGTAGTTGACAGAACTGTCGGTGGGATGCACCCAGCCGCGAGCGATCAGCCACAACGGCCCTTCTGAAGGTGTTTTGTCTCCAAGATCCACTTCCACCCAATGATCGCAAGTGACTCCCTGATAGCGGCCGCGTCCGCTGCGATCGAGGTAAACCCCATCGTTGCTTTGGAGTTCGGCAGTAGCATCGTTCCCGTGATGGTCCCATGCATGTGCCACGCATTGTGGAGTTTCCGTCAGATGAAATTCCGGATCAGCAGGCTGCATATGAAACCGCTCGTCCACGAACAACTCGGATCCCACCGGGTGATCGACGACCATCAACGCGAGGTGATCGAAGAAGTGCGTTTCCCAGAGATTCGCGTTGACTCGCAGTTCATACTGACCATCCTTCAACGCCAACTGATTGCCGGCAACTTTGACCCAGTCAGTGGTTTGCAGAAAACCTCCTTTGTCGTCGGCGTTGATGTACATTCCCAGTGGAGTGCTCCACATGAAGTCGGTCACGAAGTCGAACTGTTCACCGCTCCACGAAAAGAGAAATGGACACGATCCCTTCAGGCGCTGCATGGCCTCAATGGTCTGGTCGATGGGGGTCCTGAACTCAAACTGCGATGTTCCATTCGGCCACACAATCCGCAGGACATCAGATCGCGATCGTTCACCAAGGCCGAAGTGGACGACAGGTGCATCAATCGATCGGGTCACGACGTGCGTGCCGGTTTTCAGCTCGATCTCCCCGCCAATCGCATAAGAGTTAATGCGGTTGTCACCCAGACCTTCACCGCCTGCCGCTCGCAGGCGAACTGTTTGCCAATGATAATTCCTGGTGCCAGAATTTCTCAGATGAAACGGATGACCGTCCGCATCAATCCCCAGCAAATCAACTCGTCCCTCACTGGTTAACAAGGTCGATAGAATTCGGGGTGGCAAATCCGCCTGTAGAGGCAGAAATTTGCCGCCTCCCGCACCCAGCCAGATCCCACTGTGGTCACCGTCTGAGGCAAGCAGATCGGGCACTCCATTATTGTCGAAATCAGCCAGTCGCAACACGGAAAAACCACCGGACCGTTTCGATGTAACCGCATCCCAGTGACCAAGTACTGAAATCTGCCAGGAGTTTCGATTGTCCTGAGCAGAAATCGCAACCAATGAGCCGTTGTCTTCCAGTGCCACAAGGTCAAGGACGCCATCATCATTTGCATCCGCCACAACCATTGCCACGAAGCGCCCATCCGGCAGCGGTACAGGCCATTCGCGAAACTCCGCCATGCGATCGTTCGCGAACACTCGCAGCTGACCGTCCGTATCCAGCAGTGCCGCATCCGGCGCACCGTCGTGGTCCAGATCGGCCCACGCAAACGATTGCGGACCGCTTGTCGACTCAAAGATCTTCAGGGGCGTCATTGTTCCGTCAAAATTGTTCCGCAGAAACCACGGCGATCCGGAAACCCCTGAAAGCAATACGTCGAGATCACCGTCAAGATCGACGTCCGCAGCAAGGGCACTGGCGAACGCGGCGTTAACGAACTCATCGGAAACACTCAGCGTCGATGTAAGATCCACCAGTTGACCGTCTTCCTGCGTCTGGAAGAATCGCAATCCCTTTGGGCCGGCCAGGAGCAGATCCATCCGCGAATCATTGTTAATGTCGAACGGGATCAGGCCATCGTGAGAAACAGGCAAGGCAGGCAGAGCGCTGGAGTCATCCAGTCTTCGCACTTCCTGTGGGTTGGCTACCAGGATTGAAGGCGATTTGTCTCCAGCCAGCCAAACGGACTTCACAATATCCCAGCCTCCGGGCGGCAGCTGCGTGACCGGCTCCAGAGTGAAAATCAACTTGGAGTCGGCTGCAGCAGGCGATGGCTGAATGGGAATCAGTCGCAGAAATCCCGGCAGTGATTCGCCCGGCAAAGTGTCAGACGGCGCAACCTCAGCAATACTGCGGCGGAAAGCGGGCTCGGCGAGCAGCAGATTCGAAAATTGCAGCATAGGAAGAAGTGACTCCGGCCCCATAGATACCGAGAGCGTCTTTTCAAGTTTATCCAGTTCCTGTAGTGATTTTCCCGCCCAGCCTGCCGACTGCTGCCTGAGTCGATTCATCGTGTCGTTGACCGCGGCGGGATCTGAATTCTGCAGGGCCAGGCGCAATCGATCGACCAGTACCTTGAGATTCGCCGGTTGAATATCCAGCATCTGATTGAGCAATCGCAGGCGTTCCGTATCGACCCCGTCCTGATTCTCCTGCTCCAGAACTTCGCCCAACAGGTAGAGGCTGCGAATGTCGTGCGAGTCGCGATCGGCAGCAGCACGAAAATGTGTGGCCGCGTCGCTGAATCTGCCTTGCCGCCGCGCCAGCATTCCAAGTAACTTTTGAATGGCAACAGCATCCGGAGCGAGAGATCGAGCGCGTTCGAGATCCTCAGCAGCTTCCGGCAGGCGTTCCGTCCGAAGATACAACAAACCACGATTGGCCCAGCCGGCAGGTTCGTCAGGAACCAGGTTGACAGCAACAGTCAGATGTTCGTCGGCGATGTCGGCAACGTCAGCATCCAGCGCTGCCACGCCGACCTGAAATGCGTCCGCATATCGCTCGTAAACGTCTGAGCCCGGCCCCGGAATCGGAGATCTGAAAAACGCCCAATACAGCGAAGCGGTGACAAGAAACACTGCCAGCATCAGCCCGGGGAACAAACGGTTTCGGAGGAATACAGAACCCGATGATGTCATGTCCGTGAATCTCCTGAATGACCGATTCCAACAGCCTCTAAAAGCTGTGCGCGGGTCTCCAGAAACTCCGGCGAAGTGAGATCGCGTGGACGTGGCAGATCCACCGATACAACCATCTGAATTGTCGCCGGACGCTGACTGAGCACAATAATCCGATCCGCCAGCTGAACGGCTTCGTCAATCTCATGCGTCACAAACAGAACTGTCTTCTTTTCCTGTTCCCAGATACGCAGCAGATCGTCACGCATCTTCAGTCGCGTGAAAAAATCCAGCGCACCGAATGGCTCGTCCATGTAGATAACCTCAGGATCAGCCGCGAGCGCTCGAGCAATCTCGACACGCTGCCGCATGCCACCGGACAACTCACGCGGATAAGCCGCCTCAAATCCATTCAGTCCCACCATATCTACATAATGCTTT
>JAYUVA010000322.1:0-7853 GCA_043754375.1 Candidatus Kuenenia sp.
TCCGACACGACTGAAAACGATGTCCCCGCCTTCAAGTGAATACGCTCGCAGCCGTTGGCGGTCGGAGTCTGACACTAAGGGCAGATTGAAATGCTCCACGCCATACTCGCCGAGATGCTCGACAGTGATGATTGGTGTGCCGTCTCGTACATAGTCGCTCTCGTGCAACGACGAGCCGAAAGGCCCGGTCTTCACATCAGCGACTTCTCCCAGCCGCTTCACCTCCCACTCGCTGTGGAAGCCGGGGAGGCGGGTTTGGCCGGTGAGGAGTTGCTGCATGGCGGCCTGTTTGAGGTCGCGCTTCTTGGCGATGAGCCGGTCCAGCCCGCCCAGCAGCCCATCCACATCGCTAAACGCCGTTGCGATGGCGCGTTGTTCGGTGAGGGGTGGAGAAGCGATCGGAAAATTTCTGATTTTCTGGCTGGAAATGTTCGGGTCTTTCCGACTGCTACTCGCGACATTCTTCCAGTAGCCGACACGATAGTTCAGCGTCGCGAGGAGGAATTCCGAACTAAGCGTTTCGCCTTTTGGCTGAATCGCGGTGATTGCTTGATTCACGGCAGCCGGAATGCGTAGCAGACCGGTTCTACCGATTTGCTGAAACCCGCCATACATTGCGACCAACACTGTTCCGCCCGGGTAGATTCTCAGACTGGTTTCTTTGAATGCGAGTTCGGTGACACATTCCGACGTGGCTAACAATTCCGTGTTACGAAGGTCCAAAGTTTTCACCCAGCCGATTGTTCCGTTCTTGTAGTAACGGTCCTGCAACGCTCTCGCCGGTGTTGTCCCTGACGAGGTTTGTGACAAATCGCCAAGCGGCGAAACATCCCACTCCTCCGGGATGTCGCCCACGTCGGTCTGTTTATAGCCAGGTTTCACGTCCATACCGCGCCCATCTTTTTGAGGTGCTCATCCACACGGGCCGACAGCATCGCCACTTCGTCAATGATCTGCGGCAGTGGGCTGGCATACCGTTCAGCCAGTTGGCGGATTCTTCCCGTCAGTGTTTGCGACACCCGATCCAGTTCGCCCTGTACGGCGGCGGCCAGTGTGGCGAGCCATTTGTCGTCCACCACGAGAATCTGAATCTCGGCCTCAGTAAGCTGGCCGTATTTGGCGGCCACCTTTGTCATGAGAGCCTCCTGAGCGGTCTTCAGATTCGCACTGGCTTCGCCTTCATCCTCGGCCAGCGTCAGGTATTCCCGCAGCACTTCCCGTTCGTCGTCGGTCTCCGCCAATGGAGAATTGACAATGGATAATGGAGAATTTGGGCTGGCCTTCGTTTTCAATTCTCCATTCTCAATTCTCAATTGCTTCAGTCGCTCCGCGACCGAAGCCTTTGTCAGCTTGTCCTTATCATTCTTTGCCTCTTCCAGCAATCCGCCTTCGCCGCCGTGCTCCTCAGCCAGTTCCTCCATCTGCTGCTGAATGGCGGCGATCTCTGCTTCCAGTGCCTCAACCGCTGCCTGCTCTTTGGCAAAGTAACGGACGATGACAAAACCGGGCGGGATCAGCTCCGCCTGGTATTTCTTCTTGCCGACGACCAGATCCGGCTTCGCTTTCGCCTTCTTGTTTTTGTCCTCAACCAGCAGCCGAAGCTGAGCCGCCTTAACCCAGCCATCGCCAGCGATGAGGTAACAGTCGTCCTGCATCGTCTCCGCCCAGTAGTCCATCAGATGCTGATAAATGTCGTACGGGTCGAGCAGCGGAGCCTTTTCGAAAGTCGCCAGCAGGTCTTCGGCAATCTTCTCGATCAGGGGCTTCGGTTTCATACTAACCCGAAGCGCCAGCGAGGCCCCTGCGCTCTCTGAATCGGCGGCGAATATCGAGGCTGACGATGTTTTGGAGGCACATGCGGATCTGGATGAATCACTCGTTTTGGGGAGGGCCTCGCTGGCGCTTCGGGTTAGTGTTTTGAGGACGGGTGTGTTGGCCTTCTTCCACTTCGTCAACAGTTTCGTCGCCGATTCGTTGAAAGTAGTGAATTCCGGGTGACTGAAAATGACTGACTTAATGTCGGACGCAGTCACTCGGAGCTGGCTGTAACCTGGGTATGAAGACTTCTTAAACAATGCAGACCGCACACCAGGGATGATCTTCCAGTACCGTTCCAGGGCATCAATATCGCATTCCGGAATTCCGCCGCGCAGATGGCCATTGATGTCCTGCAGATCTTCCGGCTCGGTGCTGTCGATGTATCGCGGCAGATTCAGATTGAAATCATTTTTCGCATCACTGATCTCGGCCAACGGCACCATGCGTGAGTAGCCCGGCACATCCGTTCGGTGACTGAATGTGTCCACGATCTTGTGAATGTCCTGGGCTCGCAGGCGGTTCTTGTTGCCGTCCTTCATGAAGCCTTTCGATGCATCGATCATGAAGATACCCTTCCGATCAGCAGCGCCGTCCTTGTCGATCACCAGCACACAGGCCGGGATACCGGTGCCGTAAAACAGATTCGCGGGCAGGCCGATGATGGCCTTGATGTAACCTCGCTGGATCAGGTTTTTCCGGATGACGCCTTGCGTTGCCTCGGAACAGTACGCCGTGCGGCAGAATGCAAGCTCCCTTGCCAGACGGCTTGAGAATCCGCACCAGATGCAGCAGGTACGCATAGTCTCCCTGTTTTCCGGGTGGGATGCCGAAGTGCTTGAACCGGTCGTACGGATCATTGGCGGGGTCCAGCCCGGTGCTCCAGCGTTTGTCGCTGAACGGTGGATTGATGACTGCGAAATCAAACGTCTTCAGACTGTCACCGTCTTTGAACTTCGGATCGGTGATTGTATTGCCCTGGACGATCAGGGCGGTCGCCTGGTCATGCAGGATCATGTTCATGCGGGCCAGACCCGCCGTGGCGGAATCCTTCTCCTGGCCGTACAGCGTGACTTTCACGTCTTTGCTGTGACTGGCTTCATCACCGACTTTCAACAGCAACGAACCGGAACCACAGGTGAAGTCCAGCACGGTCGTGTCATTGCTGGTTTTGGCCGTGCGAATGCCCACAACCTGAGCCAGGACGCTGCTGACTTCTGCGGGCGTTTAAAACTGGCCTTTGCTCTTACCGCTCTCGGTGGCAAAGTGCCGCATGAGGTATTCGTACGCATCGCCCAGAATGTCATCGCCGTCCGCCCGGTTCTTCGAGAAGTCCAGGGACGGGTTTTCAAAGATGGCGATCAGGTTCGTGAGCCGATCGACTTTTTCCTTACCGTCGCCCAGTTTGGTGGCGTCATTGAAGTCCGGCATGTCGGACAGGTTGTTGGCCTTGGCCAGCGGTCCGAGAATCTTCAATCTTCTTATTGATGTCGTCGCCGATATCCTTCGTGCCCTTCAGGACCACCATATCGGCAAAGCTGGCTCCCGGTGGAATGGTGATCGGAGCAAACGGCTGGCCCGCGTATTTGTCGCGGACGTACTTCACGAACAGCAGAACCAGCACATAGTCCTTGTACTGGCTGGCATCCATCCCGCCTCGCAGCTCATCACAGCCGGACCAGAGGGATGAGTAGAGTTCCGATTTCTTCAGGGCCATGTATTCAGACTGCTTAGTTCAGTTCGTTATTGGTGAAACTCCGATCCTCAGGCTGAGCAGGAGGAACCGAATCGGTTTTTCTGCGTGATCCTCAGCACGGGGCGTACTCAGCAATCAGTCCCATGACGGACGATGGCGTATAGTACTCGCCACTGCTGCCGCTGTCGGCATCAGAGAAATGAATCACGGAATGTTCGAACACTCGCGCCAACAGATTTGTGGAATCGCCGGATTCATCCGTGTGTGGAATCGTGCTGATCAGATCGATCAGTTCCCCGAGCCGACATTTGCTGAGACTTGCTGGATCGTAGTTCCGGTACAGTGCGTCTTTGAGCTGCGGGTTGTCACGTTCAATCGCGGCCATCGCATCATCGACCAGCTTGCTGATGGTGGGTTGTCCGGCATGGGCCTGCAGATGCGTCCAGCGTGCCTCTGGTGGCACCATGAAGTCATTTGCGGCGTTTGAGTCGTCTGGATCTTCCGTGGCGACTGCGTTGTGTTTGTGGCACAAATCCGACAGATGCCTCAGAGACAGTAGGCCCAGTACCACATGCCTGTAATCCGCCGGGCCCATTTCGTTCCGGAACCTGTCGGCTGTTCGGCAGAACGCGGCTTCGAAGCCAGGACTAGATTCTGCGGCATTCTGGTTCAGTGGACTTGTAGCCATGTGTTTACGTCCAATGTGCTGCTGGCGACGGCGTGTTTTGTCGGTAGAACACCCGCGATCGCACTGTTTTCTGGATTTCGTTTGCTCATCACACTCGATACTGGTCAGCCTCCAGTCCGACGGCCCGAAGATGAATCGTGAGTTGCTCGGCTGGTTCCTTCCGGTTCGAGCCCGGTACGGCGACAACAAACAACGGTTGCGGCCATCGACACCCACCGCCAATTCATTCAGACGCAACTGGCCCAACGTGTGGCGGAGTTCTCGAATCGGCCCGACTTGTTTCGGGTGGCGCTTTGCCATCTGCCGAAATGTTTCATCGTCCAGAGCCAGCGCCCCGGATTCCAAACGCGGCCACGGGATCCCGTTTGCCACCAGATACGCGGCCCACCGTTCGGCCTTGAACGACATCGGGCGAACCACGGTTGCGGCATCGCCACCGGTCAGCGTGTTTGTGATCATTGATATTTGGAAAATCGCAAGGACTGAGAACCGAAAGTGTCAGCATGTGTCGGGCTCTGCTTGCTGGCCAGAATCGTGAAATGACCCACAACGCCTGCATTCGAGAGCGAAGATAGAGCACCGCTCAACAATTCAGGAAAACACTGAGAAAAGCAATTGCCGGTCCCGCCAAACCCGCAACGGTTGCATTGGTTTTACCCAATCGTGATGATTCGAACGAAACACAACGGTCCTTCGGTCGAAACAGGATGGGCAGAAACTTCGTGAAACCACATTTGCAATCACTTATTCTGGCGAACCAGATTTTTCAGGACAGAGAGTCGAACAACTTTGTGATTGCCGGGACGTTCAACAGGTTGCAGGTTCGGCAGAATCAGCCGAATGAAGGTGTCAATGCGGCTGAAGCACCATCTCTACCTCAAAAAAAATCGATTGAGGAACTTCGGTTGGTTGGATCTCCGTGGCTCTTTTTCAGCCTGACTGATATTGTCGGAAAGGTTCCCTGTTCAATCCGATATGTCTACCTTCACGACAATCAGGTGTTGTTCTCAACGGAGTTCATGGTAGAGTCGAAAGACAGACTTGCGACGTTGGAACACAGAATGCCATTACCAACACTGCCCTTCGTTGGCTTTGGACAATACGCAATTGAGTTTCTGGCACACGATGAAATGATCGGGTCACTTCGAATAATGGCCGTAGCTGCTGACAGCGAAGCCGGAGAACAAAAACATGCATAGCACTGACGAAATCGCAAGTGTAGGGGTCTCTGAACAGAATGTCCGTTGGACTGAATATCCCGCAAAGACCTGCTTTGAATGCCGGGTCGCTTTGTTGCGGGAGGACGACGGTGGCTACAGCGTTTACGCGATCAGCCTTCCAGGTGTTGCCAGCCAGGGAGAAACCGAGAAAGAAGCGATCGCCAACATTGTCGATGCCTTGAGCGGTGCCTTGGCGGAATACAAATCGTCAGGCGTTGATATTCCCTGGTCAGAAGATTTTATTGAAGACGGAGCGATTGAACGACGTGTCCTTGTGAATCTCAACGATATGGCTGATGCGGGATTGATGCCTTGAACTCGGACGCGCCGCTGCCGCCGCAAGTCAATGCGTCAGAAGTGATACGTGCCTTGGAATTGGCAGGCTTTCGGGTTGCACGAATAACGGGAAGTCACGTTCAACTGAAAAAGCCCGGTCATCGCTTCGTCGTGACAGTTCCTCAGCACGGACCAAAGAGCATCAGGCCTGGAACACTGCGGCAGATCATTCGCGGTGCCGGACTCACGAAAGCGGAATTCGTGGAATTGCTGACACGGTAGGTACAAGCCGCTGTACAGCTTCGGAAGTGATTTTTGACCTCTACCAATCCCACACCGTCGCCTACCTTATCAATTCGGCATCGACTACTGCAATACTCTGCACGTTGACCAGTGCCGCCACCCCCGCCTGAACGACCCGGCCCGAAGCATCAGATTCGGTTCCCTGCAATCAATCCCGTGGGGCGCGGACTCCGCCGATAATCGCGATGCTCATTCCCAGATGTTCCATCGTCGTGTCAACGATCCGGGTCTTTTTCTTCGTGGGCTCGGAAGGTGCCGTGGGTTCCGCTGACGGTTTTGGCTCATCATCGGACGAGTCTTCTGAAGTTGAATTTCCGTCGTCCACTTTGTTTCTCGGTGCCATGGCTTTTGATTTTCCTGGATGAATCTTATTTTGACGTGCCACCTGTGCCAGTTCCATGTCCAGTGTTACTCAAGTGACTGACGTTCTTCCTCGGTGAACTTGTTGTCGATGGTTTCACCGGCACCGACGGCTTTTCTCATGCGGCTGAGTTTCTGGGCGGCGACGTCGTATGTGCCCCGAGCCTTGCCGGTGGCCCATTGTGCGATCCCGTCTGCGGCGATTCCGAGGGACGCTCCTTCCGCAAACGCATCCTGATTCGCGGCCAGGAATGTGAACTGCCAGTGGTAGACAGACTGCTGGTGTTCGATCATCTGTCGGATCTGGGCTTGGTTGAACTCACGGCTGGCGTTCTCCTGGCCGTCCGTGACGATCACAAACACCACGAGCCCCGGACGCTGCATTTCGTCCATCGCGGAAAGTCTGGCACCTGTCTCATTGATTGCTCGACCTACGGCGTCCAGCAATGCCGTAGAGCCGTTTGGTTGAAGTTTGTACTGCGAAACCCGTTTGATCGGTTTGCCGGAATGGATGAACTCGTAGGTCGTGTTGAACTGGACCAGCGTCAGGAGAGCTTCGCTTGGTTCCTGACTTTGCTGTTCGATGAATGAATTGATGCCGCCTTCAGCATCCGTCTGGATGGCTCCCATAGAGCCGCTTGTTCAGGATGCGTTTCACGATCACACGGATTTTTGCACGAGCCCCGTCGCGTGGATTCAGTCGATCGTCACACTCTTGCGGACCATTTTGATCAGTTCGGCGGCGATCACCTTCAGCTTGTCATCGCCCATGGCCTGCAGTGCTGATTCGTTCGTTGCCAGCGCATCGTAGAACGCGATCTCGTCATCATTCAGGCCGAGTTCTTCACCGCGCTTTGACGCAGCTTCCATTTCCTTCGCCAGCTTGATCAGTTCTTCGATGACCTCATGTGTAGCGATCGCCCGATTGTGGTACGCATTCAGGGTCTTCTTCAGTCTGTCAGAAAACAGTTGCGACTGCACCAAGTTCCGTTTTGACCGGACTTTAATTTCATCCTTCAGAAGTTTCTCCAGCAGCTCAGCCGCCACGTTCCTGTGCTTCAGACCACGGACTTCCGCCAGGAACTGATCTGACAGGATGCTGATGTCCGGTCGTTTCAGCCCGGCGGCAGTGAACACATCGATGATCTGCCCTTCAGCGACGATGGCTTTTGACACCAACTGACGCACTGCTGCGTCCAGGTCCTCCGGCGACTTTCGACCACCGGAAGACTGTTTGTTCAACGCAGCCTGGACCGTCTGCAGGAATGCCACACCATCGCGAATCGCCGTGGCTTCGTCGCTGGCCGCACACAATGCGAATGCCCGCGACAGTTCTGTCGTCACCTGGATAAAACGCTTCTTGCCGTCTTCCTGTTCCAGCACATGTTCCTGAGCTGCCGGTATCAGACTCAGCTTCTGCGTCCCGGTTCCGGTGATCCACAGGCTCCAGTCAAATCCGTGCAGGATGTCACACGCCACTTCATACTTTTCCAGC
>JAYUVA010000323.1:0-2989 GCA_043754375.1 Candidatus Kuenenia sp.
GTACGCCATGCCGTCGGATTCCACAACCACCAGCCGCAACCCGAGCCGCGCGAAGTAACTTTCCAGCGTCGAAACGTTCGACAGCAGCACGTTCCACACCCGATCGTCTTCGCTGTACACGACGCCGCGCATGAGCATCACCGCCACGCGGCTCCAGTCACGGAATTCCGGCAGATCATCGGACATTGTTGTTCCTTCCGCTGCGCACAAAAGTCACCAGCGGCAGTGTGATCTGAATCACCGCATCGGCGTCACCGTCACGATGAACCCCGACTTCGCCCCACGGGATGACGACCGTTTGCCGAGCCGTCGAATTCACCAGATGCCCGTCGTCGCGAGCGATCTGCAGATACCCCAGCACCTCAATGACGCCCGATTCCGGCGGATGCCGTTCGAGCACTTCGGCCAGTGTCGGAGCATCATAAATTTCCAGCAGATCGCGGATATTGTTTCGCATCGTCTTCCATTCGAGTCTCTTCATCGCTGCAAGTTCGCGAAACGCTTCCATGCGATCCGGTTCGTCAGCTTCAAAGTCAGTCAGATCGATCGATTCCAGCCGCGCTGGTTCCTGCCAGAACGTCCGCCGCAGCGGCGATTCGATATCGATCTCGACATCCACCGAAAGCCCGACGGTTTCCACAGGCGGATTCGCTGCCAGAGCGACCGCGTGACCGCGAATCTGCCGCAACACACTCGCGATGCGCTGGCGTTCTGCATGAGCCCGTGCGTCGAGTAACCGTCGCAGCGTTGCGGATAGTCGCTGGTTCGTCCGCATCACTTTTTCGGCTTCGTTCTGCAACACGGTGACCATGCTGCGCACCGTCTCCATGCCTTCGCGTTGTGACTCGAGTTCCGGAATCCGCCGCACTTCGCGGATGATGGATTCCAGTCGCTCGGTTTGAGATGGAGTCAGAACCAGCCGCACGAATTCATAGAAGCTGACTCCCTGATCTTCCTTCTTGAGCATGTCTTCCGAATCGAGCGCGAATCCCAGAATGCCGCCGCGCGTTTCGCTGCCTTCCACCTGCCGTTGCTGCACCTGCCGCGTGATCTCGCGAAATGATTCCTCGACCGCACGAAAGTCACCCTGCAACTGACGCAACAACGAGACGGCGGTAATGAACCGTTCGCGGATCTGAGCCGGACGATAACGCGGTGCCGCACCTTCTGTTTCAATCAGATCAATTTCCTGTTGCACGCGCCGCTGTGTCTCGCGCAAATGCCGCAACCGAGCTTCCGGGTCTTCCGACGCACCGACAACCAGATCATCCAGCGTGTCGATCACGAGCTTCAAACGTGATTCGGTGCCAACGAAACCGGGATCCTGTTCGAGTACTCGATCAAGAAACACGAACACGTCTTCGGTGGCCGGCGTGAGCTGATAGACGGGCTCGTCGCGGCCCGCCTCCAGAAATCGCCGCAACCACAGCTTGTCCGGCCCGCTCCAGTCCGCGAGGTATGTTTCCGGTTTGCCAACCAGTTGATCCGGATCCGTCTCGCGAAGATCTTCCTGATACTCCGCCAGCGCGGCGAGCAGGTCCGAATGAGCAACGACAATGCGTCCTGCCTGCTTAAATTGTCGGTCCAGCCAGTCAATAATAAACGGCGCATGCGGGGATCGCAGCAGTCGCAGCGCAGGCGAGGTTTCGAAATAGACACGCAGCTTACTCAGACGCATGACGTTTCGATCCCCTCGGACGGCACCACGATCGGTGCTAACAACCATCCGGCGAAAGCACATTTCGCGAAAAAAATCCTGACACTGCGGCAGTCTTGCCTGTTTGTCTGCATCCGGGCGATTCCCAATGGTGCCGTGGTATTTCGCCGGAATCAAGTGACCAGGTCTCGACTTCCCAAACTACGCGGGCAATTGGCCGAATCGAACCGCAGAACCGCGACAACCTATGTCGCAGCGACTAGAATCGGGTTCCAGTACTGCTTCGCAGCCCGCATTCATCTTGGCGCGGGCTTCTACCGCAGCCCAAGTGAGTAATTGAGTTAGGCCCGGAGGGCTGGCACAACTTTTGCCGGTGGCGTGAGCCACCGGAAACGAATCCGTGAATGACTTGAGGCCCGAAGGGCCGACACAATTGCCAAGGACAAAGGCACTCCAACAGATTTATTGTGTCGGCCTTTCAGGCCTGGATTGGCCCCAGTGCATCAGACCGGGGCCTGACGGCCCCGGCAGATGATGTGCCTGCCCTCCGGGCCTGAACCGCAAACAATTCATGGCCGTGAATTACAAATCAAATGATCACCTTCAGACATGTCCACTGTTCTTGAAAACGCCGAAAATCTACACAGGAAAACAATACTCTCAAAGTTTGCTGAGCAGCGTTTTCGCTTGTTGGAGGCCACTTAAAGATGACACTATCCCTGCCCGAGTTCGTTGAGATTTACCGGCCAAAGAACCTGATGCAGGCTCACGCGATCCGGATGGCGCTGGAGGATGCCGGTGTCGATGTTCGCATCGAGGGTGAATTGCTGCAGAGCGCCGTTGGCGAAATACCGCTGGGGTGGGACACACTTCCGCGAATTTTGGTTGATTCCTCGCAACTGGATACTGCCCGGAAAATTGTCGTACGGTTCGATGCGCGCTCGGCGGCCGAACCGCGAGAGGACGAGACAATCGACAGCACGCGCTGCCTGGCGTGCGGATGCGAAATGGCTGTGACAGAAACGACATGCGCGTCCTGTGGCTGGACGTTTTTGGCTGAAACAACAGACG
Source organism: Candidatus Kuenenia sp. (assembly GCA_043754375.1). Lineage (GTDB taxonomy): Bacteria > Planctomycetota > Planctomycetia > Planctomycetales > Planctomycetaceae > SXXK01. The sequence goes on from JAYUVA010000323.1 coordinate 2,729, forward strand.
CACAAGGCGATTCTCCTTAGACGAGCGGCAGTGAATTTCGTCATGTCCCGTAGCTGGATTCGCAAGAATTCAGAATGGCAGAAGCTTCAGATACACGCTCACAGAATGAAGAAGAGCCTGCTGCGATGTCAATGCCTGATTTTGGGGTAGGCCGAACCAAGCGCAGCGCCGTTCCGGCAGGTGTCTGGCAATTGCCGGAACTGCGCTGTGCTTGGTCCGGCCTACAGACGCGACCCACTGATTGGATTCGTTCGAAGTCAG
>JAYUVA010000324.1:0-4601 GCA_043754375.1 Candidatus Kuenenia sp.
ACAAATTGTTGTCACAATCCGCGAAGGGCGTCCCGTAACGCTCGCTCAGATTGCGAAAGTCTCAGCAGGAGCTCAGAGCAAACGCGGAGACAGTGCGGCATTCGAACGTGTGAAGACCGCAGGCGGGTTGGAGGAGTGGGCCGGCGGATCATGCGTTGTCCTGACCATCAACAAGCAACCTGGCGACTGGCTCCCGTGCTGATGAAAGCGTTGACTGCCGGAATAGGATTGGTTCCGCTGGTGCTGGCCGCAGGCGAACCAGGTAAAGAGATCCTGTATCCAGTGGCGACTGTGATATTGGGCGGTGTCATCAGTTCGACACTTCTGGATTTTTTCGTACATCCCGCGCTGTTCTGGTTATTCGGTCTGAAAGAAGCTCAGCGAGTTGTCAGCGAATCATTGGAACAATTTCCATTGATTGAACCATCTGAAGAGATTTTGGATTCCGCTCGCTGAAATGTTTTCAGCGAAAATCCTTTTTTTTACTTGCGAGGCGTGTTTCATGAGTCGATTCCCATTTCGAATGTTGCGAATTCTGTGTCTGCCGGTTGCAGGTCTTTCCGTTTTGTGGTTCGCCGGATATCGCGATGCTGCAGACCCTGAAGGCAAGTCTTCACGCTTTTCACTCAAGGATGTGGAACTCTCGGAAGATCTCGACAGTCACGATGCCGTTGCCAAACTTGTGGTCATGATCGAGGGCAAGTCGTACTCCGGCAGGATCTCGCATGATCACGATGCTGACCACAGCCAGGAAGACGGACACACGCACCAGGAGCCTGTCTGGATACCCCAAAACCGTGAGCCGAAAGACGCTCACGCGAATCTGGGAAGTCGGGTCAGAACAACGAATACAAAGGCTGCCCGGCATCCAGCAGGTTGAAGGGGCGGCCTTGTTCGTCGGTGGCCTGCAGGTCGCGAATTCCCATCGCGTGGTAAACCGTGTGAGCCACGTCGGCGGGCGTGATGGGGTTATCTTTCGGATATTCCCCCAACCGATCGCTGGAACCGAATGTCTGGCCTCCTTGAATTCCGCCACCGGCGAGGAGGTCAGTGAGGCAGTGCGTCCAGTGGTCTCTGCCGGCACCGCTGATTCCGCCGGATCGCGGGTCACCGATCTTTGGCGTGCGGCCCATTTCACTGGTCACCATCACCAGCGTTTGAGCGAGTAACTGCTTCTGTGCCAGATCCTCAATCAGCGCCGAAAACCCGCGATCAAATTCCGGTAACAGGTCTTCCTTCAGACAACGAAAATTGTTGCCATGTGTGTCCCAGCCTCCACCGCTGGCGCATTTCTTTCCGAGCCGCTTGTCGTCATCCATCCAGAAGACTGTAATAAACGGAACACCCGCTTCCACCAGTCGACGGGCCAGCAGCAGGCTCATCCCGTTGACCGTCTCGCCATATCGCTTTCGTAACGCTGCCGGTTCCTGAGACACATCAAACGCAGCAGCAGTTTTGGACGCCGTCAACAATGAGAAAGCTCGCTCCTGTTGTCGACTCCAGCGACTCGCTTTCTGAGGCGATTCAAATTCGAACCGCGCTGCATCGACCGATCTGAGCAGATCGCGGCGGGCGTCGATTCTGCTCAAATCGGTTCCCGCAGAAAGTTCCAGCGAAGGTGCCTGAAATTTCAACGGCTCTTCCAGACTTCCCTGCAGATAAAGCGGATCGTGTTCGATGCCAATCCGTGCGGCGAATTGCCCCGGGCGTGTGTACGGAGCCTGGCTTGGCTTGTAAGGCAGCGTAATCGCGTTCGGCAGATCTCCATTCCGTCCCCGACGTGAAGCAATTACCGATCCGATAAATGGCCAGTCACCAGGCATCGGCGTTCGATTGTTGGCCAGCGACAAAAACGTCGGATCAGGAATGTGCCCGGTCAGATTGTAATAGTAGCCAGCGTGATGATCATTCGTGTTGACTGAGCCACCAATCGAATTGACCACCGCCAGATGGTGTGCCTGTTGAGCCAGCATCGGCAAATGTTCGGACAGGATCACCCCTGGCGCGGACGTGGCGATCGGTGAAAACGGCCCTCGATATTCCAGCGGAGCGTTGGGTTTCATGTCCCAAGTATCCATATGCGACGCTCCGCCGCACAGGAAAAACAGAATTGTCGATTTCGCAGTCCCGGCTCGCACGTCACCAGAAGCCGTCGATTCTCCCGCAGCAGCACGCGAATGGCCGCCACCCGGCAGCGCTGCCAACCCAGTCGCCGAAGCCACCAGCATGGTTCGTCTGGAAACAGTATGTTGCGTCGTCATGATACGTCTCCAGTTCTCGGGTCTGGCACACTCCGCAGATTCACGGATAGTCTATCGCGTCGCACGAGGCTTGTCATCCGCTTTGTGCACAGCCCATCCTAGCGCGGCGAAGCCGCAAATCCGAAGTCCGAATTTCGAAATCCGAAAAAACTACGGTCGAAAAGATGCGTGCAAATTGCGCGGTTGTTGAAAAGAAAGGATTCATACTCCGCCCGTTCAGATTTGAGGTTTTGTGAGCGGCAAGGCGCTAGCCGCCGGTGCTGACCGAATGCACAACCTGCGGCTAGCGGTCTGTTGAGTTAGTGATGCAAGTAGGGTGTGTGCAGCGCTAGCGAAACACACCAGTCCCTCACGCTTTCCCAAAATGGTGCGTTGCGCTACCGCTGCACGCACCCTACGATTAAATCAACAGACCGCTAGCGCCTTGCGGCTCACTCAGCAGCACGTCCCTCAGTCCTGACCGCGCGGAGTATAATCAGTCGAATCGGTGTCCCGCATACAGTATGCAGAATCGTTGCAGCCGATGTGATTGTCAGGTTGTGTCGTGCTACGGACGTGAACCGAGGATCAGAAAAACGAACTCTTTTGGTGGTTGACAATTACAAGCTCGGTGAACGACTTCAGCGTCAAGGAATGAATTCTGACTTTTTTGATCTGAGCGACAAACGCTGGTCGCTACGACCGTTCAAATTGACCGTCCGACACAAGCGGATGTTCGTTGATTTCTCGCTGACTGCTACAGGCGTCAGGTCGCGACCACGTGGTGACTTTTCGCGACGTCGGATGACAATTTGCCACAGCGAACGAAAGTTGCAGTGGTAGTGTTGCCGCAGGTGGGTCTTTCCGATCCGTTGCGAAAGTTGCTGGGCGCTTATCATCCGGCAACTGTGAACGCGAAGACATCGAATACTCGCCATCACGTATGTGACATTGAAAAACACTCAACCGTGTTTTCCGATCGCGTTGCGCGCATCGGACATTTCAGGCCGATCCGATGCTGGACAAAGAACGACTCAAAACTGACTTACTCGCGCTGGGGCTGCTCGCCCTGGTCGTGTTCGTTGGTCTGAGCTTCCTCAGCTACGACCCGGCAGATCCCCCATCCAGTCTCGTGTTTCCGCAACGGCAGGTTCCCACCAATATCTGCGGAGAAGTCGGTGCGAGCGTAGCCTACTACACACGCCAGTGGATGGGGTTCGGCGTCTGGATCGTGCTGGCTGCGTTGGTTTCGTGGGATCTCAAATTGTTTTCCCGCGAGCCTTCACGGCGGACAGTGACAACACTTATCGGACTGTTGCTCCTGGCAACTTCATCCTGTGCGTTGCTGCATCTTCTGGTTCCTGGAATCTCCTCCGGTTCCGCGTATGGGAGTGGTGGTCAGATCGGAGCATGGACCGGTATTTTGCTGGAGCAGAAGTTCTCCGTCGCCGGCGTCATAATTTTTGCCGGCAGCCTGCTCACGGCCGGTGTCCTGCTGACGCCGTTATCTGACGCACTGCAGCCAGTACTGCACGCTGCCGCATTGCCAGCCAGTGCAATTCGGGCGACGAGTGGCTGGTTCCAGCGTGTTCCTGCAACCGTGATTCCCCGCAAGGAAACATCGAAGGCAGCTCAACGTGATACCGAGGGAAGTCAACCGACCATTCCGTTCAAGGTGGCAGCGGTCAGTGCCGAGGTGGACTTCGCGGAGGTTGAGGGTCGTTCAATCCGCATCAATCCGCCGGCATCGCTGGCCCTCCACAATCCGGATGGGTTGGTCGTGGCACAGCGGCGTGGATTTTCACTACCCGATATCAACCTGTTGTTGGAAGCCGAGGAGTTTCCGTACGAAGAACTGGCGAAGAAGGCCCGCGTTGCGGCGACGACTCTGGAAAATGCGTTCGAAGAATTTGGTCTGTACGTCAAGGTTGCCGAAATTGATACCGGACCAGTCGTGACTCAGTTCGAGCTGGAGCTGGAACGCGGTCTGCGTCTGAATAAAATCACAGCGCTGGAAGACGACCTCGCGATTGCGTTACGCGTTCCTTCCGTACGCGTCGTCGCACCGATTCCCGGGAAGAACACCGTCGGTGTCGAGGTTCCGAACGACAAGCAGGTTGTGGTACGAATGCGTGAGCTGCTGCAGACTGCCCGTGCGTCCTCAGACGAGATGCGTTTGCCGCTGTTCCTCGGGAAGGATGTGAGCGGTCGACCATTGACGGTCGATATGGCGAAGATGCCGCATCTGCTGATCGCCGGACGGACAGGCACCGGCAAGAGCGTGTGTCTGAATACGCTCATTCTGTCGCTGCTGATGACGCGCACACCGGACGAAGTGCGGATGCTGATGATCGACCCGAA
>JAYUVA010000325.1:0-4874 GCA_043754375.1 Candidatus Kuenenia sp.
GGAAGTTTGCTGTTTGTTTGCTCCAGAACCGCGTTGAAGGAACCTGAAATGGACAAGATGTAGGTCTGACTCCATTTCCCCGATGTCTGGCGTGCTTCATTTGATGATGACGCGCGTCCGGAATGAGGAAAGTTCTCTGCCAGAGTGACTCAATCTGAGTAACTTTGTCGGGCGCGAAAAGTGGGACATTAGCTCCCGCTTTTTTTTTAACCACGCACAGCACTATCAGACACCTACGTCATGAACGGAAACGAAATACTTAGAATTGTCGATGCAATCCACCGCGACAAGGCCATCGATTCCGAGGTCGTGTTTGAGGGGATTGAGCAGGCAATTCTTTCTGCCGCCCGTAAGCACTTTTCGGAAGAAGAGAAGCTGGAAGTTCGCATCGATCGCGAAACCGGCGAGCCCGCGCTCATATGCGACGGAGCTATGCTCGACCCCGAGTTGCTGGGCGATCTGCTCGGTCGAATCTCGGCTCAGACGGCCAAGCAGGTAATGATTCAGAAAATTCGCGAAGCCGAGCGCGACACGTTATATGAGGAGTACCTGGAACTTCGCAGTCAGCAGGTAAACGGCCAGGTAACGCGTGTCGATCGAGGCACGGTGATCGTGAATCTTGGGAAGATCGAGGCAATTCTTCCCCGCAGCGAGCAGATCCGCAAGGAAAACTATCGCACTGGTGATCGTGTTCGAGCGATCGTACTGGATGTTCGCAAGACAGGCTCGCGTGTGCGTGTTATTCTGTCTCGCACCCATCCGGACTTTGTGCGTCGATTGTTTGAAGTCGAAATTCCGGAGGTCAACGATCGCACGATCGAAGTGCGTTCGATCGCCCGAGAAGCCGGAAATCGCTCTAAAGTGGCTGTTTCCTGCAGTGATACCTCAATTGACTGCGTCGGTGCCTGCGTTGGTGTGCGTGGGGCAAGAATTCGCGGTATCGTTGAAGAACTGGCTGGCGAACGCATTGATATCGTACGGTGGAACGATTCACTGCAGATTCTGGTTCCTAATGCGATGCAGCCGGCAGAAGTCGAAGACGTGATATTGTGCCAGATGCTCGGAAAAGTCATCGTGCTGGTTCGTGAGGACCAGCTGTCGCTCGCGATCGGGAAGTTTGGTCAAAACGTGCGGTTGGCGTCGAAACTTGTTGGCTGGGACATCAACGTGATGACTCAGGCGCTGCTCGACCAGCAACTGGACAAATCAATTGAAGCCTTCTGTGTCGTGCCCGGAGTCACTCCGGAACTGGCGGAAAACCTGGTTTCACAGGGATTCTTTACGTTTGACGACCTCTCCGTAATTGAACCCGATCAGCTTGTCGAGATGAGTGGCCTTTCCGCACACGACTGTGATCGCATTGTTGAGTACGCTGACGTCGAAAGTGCGCGACTGGAAATCGAAGAACGGATTGCCGCAGAACAGCGTAAGCAGGCCGCCAGTCAGGCGGAGGTTGCTCTCCAAAAACCCAGGAAGCCTCTTGTGCAGTCCGAAGAAGCACCTGTGGCGGCGGACGCGGACAGCGAGAAGGGCGATGAAGCACTGCATGCTGAAGTTGACTCCGTTGTTGACTCCGTTGTTGACGAATCTGTTGATAGAGAAGTTGTGGATGACGTACAGGTCAGGCAGGTAGTCAGCGAAGACGATGCCGCTTCAACTGGGAAGGAAACTGTTCCTCCAGGCACGAGTGACGATTCTTCGGCAGTGGGCGACGAAGCCTGATAAATTTTGGAGCAGTCATCCGGTGGATGGCTGAGTGTTTTGCTTTGATCCTCGCATCGCGAGGTCGGGCGTCAGAACAGAGGAGACACGGTCTTCAGTAATCGAATCTGGTAGAGTTTTTGTGTATTCGTGTGTCTTTGTTCTGGCTGTCACCGGCTTTCGCCGGAAACAGGTTGAAAGACGGCATCGTCTGCGGTCAGCATTTCGAGCGAAGGGATTCTTCGGAGTGCTCGGTCTGTTTTTGTGAGTTTCAGTGCTGACACTGTCGGGGAAGCGTTTTCCCGGACAGACTCCGTCGGCCGAAGGGGTTAAGTTTTGAAGATACGTATCTTTGCTCTTGCACGGGACCTTGGTCTCGACAGTAAGGTGTTGATCGATCTCTGTGAACAAGCTGGCGTCAAGCTGCGCAATGCGCTGGCGACGATCAGCGAAGAAGAACGAGACACGGTCGTTGCTTACATTCGCAGCAAGGGGACCATGATTGGCGGCAGTGCGCCGCCCGTGGAGATGACACCAGTTCGCGACGTACCACTGGTTGCCGGGAAGGTGCGTCAGATTGTTGGCATTCCTTCACGTGGCTCAGGTCGCGGTCAGGACGAAATCGAATTTCAGGCGGCGGACCTGGAAGATATTGAAGTTGCCGAAAACAGTGACTCCGAAATTGACGTTGCGGTCGAAGCGTTTACTAACGAGGAAACGCCAGCTTCTGAAACCGAGACGGACGTTGTAAAATCTGCCGCCGAAGACGCAGTTGCGATTGAGTCCTTGGAACCTCAGGCTGACTTGCCGGTTGCTTCAGCTGAGGCACTGACAAAAGCAGAATCATCGCCTGGCGACGCTATGCAGCGTCCAAGAATGGCCAGGCAACGTGAAATGCGGCCTATTGGTTCTGTTAAAGATCGTGAGCAACAGGCGGCAGGAACAGCTGCCGGACCGATCAAGGTCAACCGTGATAGAGATCGGCAGCCGGGCAGACCGATGGTGGCTACAGCGCCAACGTTGCCAACTCCGAGTGTCAAGAAAACCAAACCCCGCGAAGAGAAAGTCCAGAAGCCCGACATGTCACTGTCGGAAATTGTGGATCGCCGCAGTCCGCTTGAGGATCAACTGAAAGCCCTCCGCAAAGCCCGGGATGCTCACGAAGCAGGCGGCCCGGCTCCGACGGAGCGAAAAACCAGAGGGACAGCAAACCGAGGCTCGCTGCTCAAAGAGCTTCGCGAAACCCGTGAAGCGGAACGTCAGGCGAAAAAACTCAAACGCCGGAAACGCTCGGGTCCTATCGATCTCAAAACGACGGCTTCAATTTCGTTCCCGATCACTGTGCGAGCGTTGTCTGAAGCGATCGGCCGCCCGGCCAAGTCAATTTTGAGCATTCTGTTCAAAGCTGGCCGGATGGTGACGATTAATGATGAGCTTGGCGAAGACGAGGCAATGGAAGTCTCGATGGAGTTGGGCGTCGATCTGTCATTCAAACGGGGTCGGGACATCGAGGCTGAACTTCTGGCGTCGTTGGACCATGAAGATCCTCCGGAACTGATGCGTCAGCGTCCACCGCTGATTACGATTCTGGGGCACGTTGACCACGGCAAGACGACGATGGTGGACCGTATCCGCAGTGCCAACGTGGCGGCGGGTGAAGCAGGCGGCATCACGCAGCACATAGCAGCATATCAGGTGAATTATGAAGGTCACCATCTCACGTTCGTTGATACGCCAGGACATGCGGCGTTCGGTGAAATGCGTTCTCGCGGTGCGAATGCGACCGACATCGTCGTGCTGGTTGTTGCGGCCGATGACGGCGTAATGCCGCAAACGGTTGAATGCATCAGCCATGCAAAAAATGCCGGCGTGCCGATCGTCGTTGCTCTGAACAAGATCGATCTCCCGGGCGTTGACGAGCAACGAATCCTGCAGCAGTTGGCTCAGCATGAACTGCTGCCTGCGGAATGGGGCGGTGAAGTCGAGGTCGTGCGAACGTCCGGAACAACAGGCAAAGGCATCGATAAACTGCTGGAAACCCTGTTGTTGACTGCTGAACTGCAGGAATTTACTGCGAATCCTGATCGCGAGGGACTTGGCGTCTGCCTGGAGGCCTTCCGTGACGAAGGTCGTGGAGCGATCGCGTGGCTGATCGTCCAGAAGGGAACTCTGCGGATCGGGGACAACGTGCTCTGCGGTGCGACCTACGGGCGAATCCGGGCAATGTACAATGACCGGGATGAAGCGATCACTGAAGCAGGGCCTTCTACGCCGGTCAAAGTTTCAGGCCTTTCCGATGTGCCAGGTGCGGGCGACCATTTCTTTGTAATGAAAGACATCGAGGAAGCGCGCAAGACAGCGGAAAGCCGGTTGCACGAAGGTCGCACGGAAGCACTCTCGTCACGCGTTACGGCGCGAACACTGGAAGATATTCTCAGCGTTCCCCGCGAAGGTTTTGGCGTTCAGGAACTGCCATTGATTCTGAAGGCGGATTCACCGGGTTCGATCGAAGCATTGCGGGGTGAAGTCTGTAAGTTTGAGCATCCGGAAGTCAAGGTACAGATTATTCACTCCGGCGTTGGCGGGGTGAATGAAAGCGACGTGTCACTGGCAAGTGCTGCGGGCGCGATTATCATCGCCTTTCACGTCATTGCTGAAGATCGAGCGCAACAGCAGGCGGATCGTCAGGGCGTGGAAATTCGGCGATACAACATTATCTACGAAGTTACGGAGCATATTAAGCTGGCATTGCAGGGTCTGCTGCGTCCGGAACGTGTGGAAGTTTCCACTGGTCGCGCCATCGTACTGCGAACCTTCAGTATCAGTCGTTTCGGTACGATTGCGGGTTGTCGTGTGCTGAATGGGACGATCTCCCGGGAAAGTCGGGTGCATCTGATCCGCGATCAAAAGGTGATGAACGACTATCGGATCGGTTCACTTAAACGTGAAAAGGACGATGCCCGGGAAGTCCGCGATGGTATGGAATGCGGTATTCGGCTGGACGGGTTCAATGATATTAAAGAAGGAGATTTGTTCGAGGCATTTCGAATTGACGAGATCGCGCGCACGTTATAGTCCTCCGAGATTGTGGCGCGGGCGGTAATGCGTTTCTTCGCCTGAACGCAGCGTTGGTCAGGGAACCTGAACCTGCGGACCCTGAACCTGCGGACATT
>JAYUVA010000326.1:0-7110 GCA_043754375.1 Candidatus Kuenenia sp.
TCTGCATCCCATGCTTTCAATGTAAATGCGGATTATTCTTCAGGGCGTCGGCAAGGACGGCGCGCGTGTGTTCGGCGTCAGGGCGAAGTTCGAGGGATCGCTGCAGGCAGGGGATGCCATTTGCCGCGTCCCCGGAATAGTAATACGCACTGCCGAGGTTGTGCAGGACGGATGGACTCTCAGATCGCATACGATTCAATTCCTGCAGAAACGGGATTGCGGCTTTTGGCATTTGATTTTCCATCAGCACTCTGGACAGTTCATCGAGACAATCCAGATCATGAAAGTCGTTCCATGCAGCTTCCAGAGTTGTCTGCACATCACTCAGGCATCCCCGCGCTTCGAACTGCAAGGCGCGAATCAATGCGTGTGTCGGCGTGTTTAGAATCACGGTGGGGAGGTTGTGGACGAGCACGTCCAGGGAACAAAAATCCGCAAGTTGCAGCAGTACTCTGGCAAGCGAAAGCCACGCGACGGCAAACGATGGCGAGAGAGAAACCGTCATTCTCCAGTTGTCTGCGGCTTCTTTGAGACGTCCCAGTGCCTTCAGTGAAATCGCCATGTTGTGATGGGACTTGTACCCGCGGATCGAAGGATCGATGCTTTGAAAGCCCCGTTCAGCGTCTTCTGAAAGTATGCGAAGGTAAATGCTGACGGCTTCGTCGTGATTTGCCACATCCTGCAGCAACGTGGCATAACGAAACAATAATTCCTTGTCGCTCCCGAAGTCTTGTAGCGCGTGTCTCACAGCATTGAAGGCTTCATCGCCTTTTCCCTGAAGTTGCAAGCAGTTCACCAGCAACGACCAGGCCTTACCGAGTTGGGATTCTCCAGGGCCGGAGCATTCAATGCACCGGCGCAGATGGGCGGCTGCGCGGGAATAGTCACCGGCATCCTCATACGTCATTCCCAGATTGAACAGCACAAACGGATGATTGGGAAGTTCCCGGAGTTCAAGGTCCAGGATCCGCAAATCCCTTTCGAGTTTCCGGGCACGACCGTCGCTTGTCTGATCTGATCCCGCATGAACTACATAGATCTTTGTGAATTCCACCGTGCCTCCGGCACGGCGGATGGACGGGATGATCTGTTCGTGGATGCGGTGTTCGAATCGGAGAGAGGGCAGTCGTCGGAACAGCTTCACATGATCCACCACCGTGACGTTTCCAGGCTGTCGGGATGGGCAATGCACCTGAAGGACATAGCCAAGACAATGAACAGCATGCTGTCGGGCAACCAGTTCACGGAGCAGTCGTCCCTGCTCCGGAGGCATGATATCGTCAGAATCCATCCAGAAGATCCAGTCGCCGGTCGCATACTTCAGGGATTCGTTTCTGGCGGCGGAAAAGTCATCACACCACGGAAAACGGTGCACCTGAGCGCCAAACCGCCGACAGATTTCCGGTGTCCTGTCCAGGGAGCCCGTATCGACAACAATGATCTCATCGACCCATGGGCGAATACTGGCCAGACACGCCTCAATCGTGTCTTCGTTGTCGCGCACGATCATACACAGGGAAAGACGGCAACGTGCCGAAGTCCGATTGGTGGATAGCACAGGCACTTCGGGTTCTTGTATAGCAGGATGTGCCACTGCGGCCCGGATGCGACGAACAGGCTGACTGGCAATTCGTTCCAGCCGGTCTTCGATCTGGTCCACCACACGTTCCCAATTGAACTGCTCACGAATTGTGGCGGCACCGCGCGCGGCCTTTGCCGCCGCCTCGGATGTGTTTTCCACAACATGCCGCAGCAGCCATCTGAGTCCATCCGGATCAACTTCTGCCCAGCTCGGTCGATCCAGGGTGGCCAGATCACCGACCGCATTGACATCCCCTTCGACAACGCTTGCTTGAAGCAGGTATGACGTCTCATCGCTGCAGAAATCGAGGGCCGCACCTGCGCCCGTCACAATGACCGGCAGTCCACAGGCCATGGCCTCTGCGATCGGCATCCCGAAACCTTCGGCTCGGTAGGGATGAACCAGGCAATGGCAGTTTGCATAGAGTCCTGCCATTTCCGGTGGTGTCAGTTCCGTATCAACGTATTCGATCTCGGGTGAACCTGGATCTGCCCGAAACTGAGCAATCAGATCCTGAGACGTGTGTCCGCTGTAGAATGATTTGGCCCCCATATCTTTAACGACCAGACACACGTCGTCAGTTCCACAAAACGTTCGTCCATACGCATGGAGCAGTTGATCGAATCCCTTTCGATGAATGGTTCCTCCACAAAACAGAAAGCGAAATCGCTTTCCCGTCCGCAGCGGGAATTGTGGATGCGGCTCGAAATAGACGGCAGCAATGCCGTAGGGAATCACGGGCACTCGCTCGCTCGGGATTCCGGCCTTCAGAAAGCTCTGTTGCACATGCCGCGTTGGAGCCCAGATTTCATCAAGCAGATCATATGCGGTTGTAAACCACGCCACGGGCAGTGATCCGTATTCCCAGGGCTGAATCCACACCCAATGGCCATCCGGCGGCGCGTTCATGACGGGTGGCCAGCGGTGGCAGATGTGAATGTCTGCCGGACCACTCAGAGGAACGTTCAGTCGGTCAGAAAGTGTTGGCGACAGTGGGCAAGTGCTGCTGTTCTCGAGGCCGGAATCCTGTTCAGCCAGATTGACTTCATGCCCACGCTCAATCAGCCGACGACAAATCTCGCGATTGACGATCGACAGCGAGTGCAGCGGAGATTGATCACCATGCCATGCAATTCGGAATCGACGGGCACTTTGACTCAACGTTGCTGACCCTGGCGAAGTTAAATCTGCGTACCATTCTTCCCGCCGGAGGAATCCCGGAGCTGCCGTTTGCAAACGGTTCCGGAATACTGCCAGGCGATGCTGCCCGAGAGCGTCGCCCAGAACTCCAAGGGCCGTGTACAATTCAGAAGCGTACTGTGTTTCGAACGGCAACGCGGTCATCGCCACGCGAAGATGTGCGACGGCAAGCTCCGACTGGGCACGCCGCACAAGAGACGCAGCCAGCAATCCATGTGTCGTCGGCATGTTCGGGCGGGCACGCAGGGCTTCATAGAAATGCGATGCGTCTCCCGTCACTTCTCCCAGCAAAGAATGCATCCACCAGAAGATGACGGCACGCTTAGTGCGCAGTTCCTCGACACAATTGCCAGCGTTCTCAAAAGCCGCGCGTTCCCACGCCTGCCGGAGAGGAGTGAATTCCAGTTCCGGCACTGGCGCGTCCAGCACCAGATCGCTCAGATCGGTCATGGTTTCAGTTTGTGAAAGCATGCGCAGCACACGCCGAGCCTGATCCATCGCAAACTCTGCCTGGCCAAGCCGCACTAAAGCCTGAGCAAAGGACGCACCCGCCACGAGGTGTCGGGGATCGCACGCAAACGCTTTCTGAAAACACTGTGCCGCACGGTCAGCTTGTCGTCCCCATTGGCACACACAACCGAGCCCATGGTACAACGTCGCATTGCCCGCATCATCAGCCAGCGCCTGCAACAGATCGGCTTCAAGTGCTGCGTCAGTCCCGAAAGCAGCCACCTGACGTTGCCAAACGCGTCCCATCAGATTGGCTGGTTGTGAACCGTTGAGTCGCTTGTGCATTCGTGCCGCTAACCCGGGTGCCAGAGCATAAATAACAGCCAGCTGTTCGCCCCAAAAATGCTCAAACGTAAATTCCCCAATCCGCAGACGGGCGTTTTCAGCGATCACGGCGCGTTCAGATTCCTGTGACAGATAGTAGTCCAGGTGTTCTTCGAGGTTATGTTCGTCGTAGTAGATACACTCCCGGCCATCTGCGAGAATCGTCCTCACGTCTTCGTTCTCGGTCTCCTGAAAGAGCAGAGCGCCGGCTGCGATCGTTTCAAAGACCCGCATGTTGCATTCGCCGCGAATGCTGCGGTTAAAGACGATTCGGGCGCGTGCCAGCCGGTTGCGATAATCCTCGCCGAATACTCCTCCTTCAATGCACACGCGATATCGATCAGACAGTTGGGCGATGCGTGCCAGCCACGGCAGGCGATCACTCTGCACGAACGGGTGCACATTGCCGATGAACAGGATGTCGATATCGCGCTCCACACTGTGAGGCGGATCGGTAAGCCATGCAGGATCGCAGCCATAGAGATTACCAACACTGACGCGCTGAATCCCTGCACGCTGAAACATGCTGAAGCCCGGTGTGTCGGTCAAAATGTGATCGCAGCGGTCGGCGACGTGTTGGTAATAATGCCATTGCAGGTTCCAGTCGGTGGCGAGTCCGATGATCGGGATTGGGGCCTGCCAGATCCAGTCTGGAATGACGTTGTATTGAAGCATCAGGACCAGAAATTCGGGTTGCCAGCCTGCGGGAAATCGAGCGGAGAATGTTTCCCAACTGTCATCCGGACGGCATGCCAACGGGCCATCGTGGTTGAACGCCACGCAGTCAGAAGCCACAATCGGGCCGTTCAGATACTGGTTCGCATAGGAACTGGTGACTGGGCCAAAGAGATAACGCGGCACTGGTCGCTCCCGACAAGGACTATTTGGTCAGTGTGACGACGATGTTGAACTGCTCGATCTCGATAGTGCCCGAGGACCAGGCAAAATCGAAGTAATAACAGCCGTACTTGAGCCAGTGATCGTGTCCGCGCAAGAAGTACTGAAAATTGGCCGGATGAAATCCGCGTACGTGAGTGGGATCCCAGAGATGCCATGGCGATCCGAAAATGGGCACTCGCAGCCGAAGTATTCTGCCGGGCCTGAGGATGCGATGACATTCCCTCATCCATGCCTCCGGCATGATCTGCAGATGCTCAAACACATCCAGAGCCAGGATCTCGTCACAGGTATTGTCGCCCCATGGCCATGGCAGCAGATCGAGGTCATGCGCCACGTCGATGTCCGGTGAGTGCTTCCGTTTGTCGTGGTGGATGAAACCGGGCGTTGGCTGACGCCCGGCACCAAGTTCCAACTGCATCAGCATTTGCCTTGTAATGGTTTGACTGACCGTGACGCAGACTGATCAGTGGAGTGAAATTGACAGGATATTCCTGACTGCACCTGACAAACGGTGCTGAGTCTGACTTAACTTACGCAAGTTTCAACCAATCGAGGTCCGGCATTGTGAACATAAACCGTTGAAAAATTGCTATCGCGGGTCAAGAGTTCCAGTCACAGCGGTTGCTTCTGCAGGGTAGTGTCCCATAATCTGGATCCCTGACAGATGCAGATAGGTGTCCGCCGTGCTGAACAGAAATACATAGCGAGCAAGGACCGGTTTGAATCGTTTTGAAACGTACGGCGTCGTTCCCAAGAGAAAATCATCCTTGGTCTCGATGCTCTCCGTGTGGTCCGCGTTTCGGTCGAGTCCCAGAGCAAGGTACAAATGACTGGCTCGCTCGAATCCAGTGTCCGTCCGATTGTGGACAATGATTTCATCCACGACATAAGCAGACAGCAGGTCAATGTGAATTCCTTCGTTCCTGCCCAGATCGGTGTGAAACAGGTACGGTACGCTGAACCTGATCAACCCCGAGATCGGGTCTCCGTGCCTTGCGGAAGTCAGCAGAAACGGTTTATCCGAAGCGTGGTCCTTTCTCCCGTGACCGGCGGTGACCAATGGCACTTCGTGGCGTGGAGGGACAGATGATTGCAGCCAGGTAAGGAACTTCCAGAGGATGATCGATTGAAGTTCCGAAGCAGTATTTGGGTAATCATTCAAATGGCAACCGTCGCTGAGGAATTCAGACCTCGTTTGCCATGACTGTTTGTCGATGACAAGATCGTCAATACAGGCGAATGCTACCCCCGACTGCACGCACTTTTCCGCAAGGAGTAAGTTAAACAGATGCGTCGCATAGTTTCGCTCCTGTTCCCTGCCCACAGTCGGAAAGTTTGCATTCCATCCCGTGCCGCTGCCAGCCGGCCCATAAAGCAAAACCCGATAACCGAGTGAGATGGTTGTCTGCACGAATGAGAAATACCGTTCGAGCGTTGCATTCACTGCCTGAAGAATCGTCAAATCCGGTGAAGATGCGGCCTTGACAATGTGCATGCGGCAGTCGATCTCACCAAATGCAAGTATGATTGCCGTCTCCAGATGGGGATGGTTGGCAAGTGCTGCAAGGATTTTCTCTCGGGCCTGCGTTGTTGTTCCCGGGTTCACCAGATTGTGTGCAGTTGCCGGGCCAACATGCAGTACCTCGATGTTTTCAATGTTGGCAAATGTTGCCGAATGAGAATCCCCGAAGACGAGCAATCTCCTGCGTTCAAGCATTGATAGAACGAGCCTGCAGAGCAGTGAAGTGCTGGACTTGTGCAACTGGAGATTTCCGAAGGAGGCGGCGCCATCATGGTATAGCAGAGCACGGTGTGGCAGGACTCAGACTCTGCATGAGGAAATCGGCAAAGTGCTTCGGCATATTCAGGAAGTGATAAAGAGGCAAATTCCTCATGCAGCTTCTGGTCGCCTTGTTGCCATGCTAGCAAAGAATGACGGTCGCTGCTCCGGAGTTATCTCATCCAACCCCATTTCCAAACATTTCCAAACTGACTCCTGACCCCATTTCCAAACCAGGTAGAAACTCGAAGCTCCGCTCCGCAACTGACTGATCACCTGAGCGTACACCTGCGGAATGTATGTAAACTCCGTCTCGACCGTGCCCACACCATCCGTTTCCAGCAGCACGATGTTCCCGTCGTGGACGTAGCGAATCTCGTCCACACCATCGTCCTGAAACACTCGCAGCCCGTCTCCGTTGTAGGCATACGTGACAATAACGCCCAACGGATGCTCGACCTCCACCAGCCGGTTTTCCCCGTCCCATGTGTTGGTCGTGATGTCACCGGACGGTTCTTCGATTGTCAGTTGATTGCCGTTCGCGTCATACGTCCGCGTCGTGATGCCGGATATATCCGTGGCCCGGGTCAGGCGATTGCCGTTGTCATAAATAAACGTGGTGATGTCTCCCGTGACAGGATCAATCTGAGTCAACCGGTTTCCCGCAGGATCATAGGCGAGCAGCCCCGTTCCGCCTATGGGTATGTCATCAGAAAGCAGCCCGTCCCAGCCGGAGACACTCAACAGATTCCACTGATCGATTGTCAGGCCGTACCATGTCAATGCGGTCGTTGCCGGATGAATGACGTCGTTG
>JAYUVA010000327.1:0-4025 GCA_043754375.1 Candidatus Kuenenia sp.
TCCTGCCTGAGTCGGTGTGAAGATGACTTCCACTTCGCCCGACGCACCCGGCTTTACCGTCAGCATTTTGCGGGCAATCTCTTTGTCGTCGAGAAAGATGCTGACAGGAATGTCACGCGTATCTGATTCGGAGAAATTTGTCACACGCGGACGCAGCCTGATCGGCAAGCCGGCAATTGCCCGCTGATCGTCGGGAGCGTCTCCGACGACAGCCATGTTCGGAAGCTCTTTGTTGGAACCAGCGTTAATAACGTAAAGTTCGGTTTCCGATGGAATCAGATTTTCGCTGTGCCCGTCCTGAAACTCACTCCATCCGCCGGCTTGCAGGTCCGTGAACAGGTACACCACCGGATGCGACAATTTGCGTGCTTCCGGACCAAAGACCTGCGAAAATGCGCCAAACAGATTTGCACGTGACGGCGTCGCTTTGAGATTCTGAATCTCATTGCGGATCGCCTCTGCATCGGAGGAAAAGCGATTGCAGACTTCATGAGGTTTCGCACCGACGCTGATCAGAGTGACGCGATCGTCAGCGGCTAATCGATCAACGACCGTCAGTGCCGCGCGTTTTGAGCGTTCGAAAGCCGTGATCCCGTCGGTCACCGCATTCATGCTGGCCGATCCATCAAGCAGCAGCACCACGTCGCGACCGCTCTTACTGCCACCGAACAGCGAACTCCAGTGCTGCACGACCGGTCGCGCAATTGAAAGCACCAGCAAGAGAATGAAGAGGGTGCGGAGAAACGCAATCAGCGCCTCCAGAAACTTCATTCTCCGCCGCTGCTGCACATAGCTGTCAAACAGAAAACGAAACGTGCTGAGTTCAACGGTCTTCAGTCGATGCAGCGTGAGCAGATGAAGCAGAATCGGAATTGCCACCAGCGGCAAAAAATACGGCAGCATTCCGAAGTGCAGAAAGTTCATAACTCATCCGATGCGAGATCGCTTGTCGAGATACGCCGCCAGAAAGCGGTCATAAGGTTCTGTCGTGGGCGCGAGGCTGTAGCCGATCTTTCGCTCGAAGCAGTCGGCCTTGATTTTGTCGGTAAACGCCTTGATTCGTTCCAGATAACGCTTCCGGAGACTCTTGGGGTTCGCCACAACCTTTCCCGCGCCCTCCATATCCTTGAATCTGGTGATTCGATCGTACGGAAAATTCAGCTCGGCATCGTCCATCGTATGGATCACCATGACTTCATGGTTGTTGTGCCGGAAATGCTGCAGGCCGTTGGCAATGTGCTCTTCTTTGTCGATCAGATCACTAATCAGTATGATCAACCCACGTCGCTTGATCCGTTCAGCGGCTTCGTGCAGCACGGAACCAACATCTGTCTCGCCACCTGGTTTCACATCATCAAGAGCCTGCAGGACTCGTCGAAACTGCGACGGATGCGCTTTCGGCGGAATGTAGGAACGAACCTTGGTATCGAACAGCAGCAACCCCACGGCGTCATTCTGACGAATCAACAGATACGTGAGCGCTGCGGCCAGATAGCTGCCATACGTCAGCTTATCGATCTCACCGCTTTTGAACGCCATTGATTCCGAGCAGTCGAGCAGAATGTAGGCTCGCAGGTTCGTTTCATCTTCGAACAGCTTCACCTGATACTTGTCGCTGCGAGCCAGCATCTTCCAGTCCATTGCCCGCATGTCATCGCCCGGCGTATACGGTCGATGATCGAGGTATTCCACCGAAAACCCGTGATACGGACTGCGGTGACGCCCCGTCAGGAATCCCTCCACGACCTGTTTGGCAACCAGTTCCATGTTGCCAACACGTGATAGTCCCGGAGGGTCCAGGAATTTGAGAGCCATAGAAACGGACTCCATCGGCCAGCCAAAATTACTCTTCGCGAATCACGTCCAACAGTTTGCGGATGAGATCATCCGTTGTCAGACCGTCACTCTCTGCCGAGAAACTGGTCACCAATCGATGCCGCAGGACCGGATAGATCACATAGCGAATGTCTTCGCTGGAGACGTTGACACGTCCGTCAAGCAGCGCATTTGCCTTGGCTCCAAGCAGGATCGACTGGCAGGCACGCGGACCAGCGCCCCAAGTCAGATACTTTTTGACAAAATCCGGAGCATCCGGTTCGTTTGGCCGCGTCGCTCGCACCAGACGCACCGCGTAGGCCGACATCGATCGTCCGATCAGGACTTTCCTGACGATCTTCTGCAGATGCAGGATGTCTTCCCGATCAAGTAATGCCTGCAGTTTCGGGAGGCCTTCCGCAGTCGTGGCTTCCGCGATTCTGAGTTCTTCTTCAAACGATGGATACTTCACATGAATCTTGAACATGAAGCGGTCAAGCTGTGCTTCCGGCAACGGATACGTGCCTTCCTGTTCGATTGGGTTTTGAGTTCCCAACACAAGAAACGGTTTTTCAAGCTGAAAATCCTGGCCCGCTGTCGTGACTTTGAACTCCTGCATTGCCTGCAGCAACGCGGCCTGTGTCTTGGGCGGCGTTCGATTGATTTCGTCCGCGAGCACAATGTTGCCGAAGATCGGGCCTTTGACGAATCGCATCCGGCGTCGGCCAGTGCCTTCTTCTTCGTCCAGGATTTCTGTGCCGGTGATGTCTGACGGCATCAGGTCCGGTGTAAACTGAATGCGACTGAACTTCAGTGAAAACAAGTCCGCAATGCTGGAAATCATCAGAGTTTTGGCGACGCCTGGCACGCCTTCCAGCACACAGTGACCCTGGCAGAACAATGCAATCAACACCTGTTTCAGAACCTCTGATTGTCCGATGATGGTGCGGCTGAGTTCCTGCCGCAGTTTGCCGTAGACCTCTTTCAACTGGTCGGCTGCTTTGAGATCCTGCTCATCAATTTTTCCAGCGGTGGGTGTGTCTGTTAACCGTGGCATAACAGGTCTCTGGTTTTGATTAGGCGGGTTTGGAGAGGCTCGTCATCGACACAGTAATAGGACGCTGCCGATACGTCAAGCAACTCCGAACAATCCACACGACTCCGGTACGGTCGTGGATTTCGGTAGGTCCGGACTGACATCCTTACCGGCAGACTGCATGTCCGCCAGTTGCTTTGTCAGCCACACACACGCAGAGGGGCCTCGGGCAGGAGCCAAACCTCACATCACCGGTTTATACTCAAACACCGGCGTCCAGTTTATGACAAGCAGCTCCTTCGATCGGTTATACACGTCCTGCAGGAACTGCCTTCGACATAGTCCTGTCTCTCCAGTCTGCTGAACGAGGAAGGCAGGAATCGGCTGGCATGATGTTACGTGCGGCGCAGGGCCAAATCGACTGGCGAGACGCTGAACGTGACGGACGACCGGCAGACGAGTTCACATTCGAGGGCATGGATGAGATGATACCAAATTCGGGGGCGAGGCTGGGCGATCATCGAAGGTGACACGCTCGATGGTATGATCTTATTCCATCAGGGTGACGAATCCGGGTTTAAGGCAGCGAAAACAAAAAGCCACAAATAACCAAACGCTAATTCTCACGGGAAACACGCCATGCAAACAAATGCCCACACCGGCGGCTAGCGGTCTGTTGATTGAATCGTTTAACCCTGAGCCACAGGCGACGGCATCACCGGAAACCGTCGCCTGCGGCTTTTGAAGTTGCGCGTTTCAGGCCCGGAGGGCCGACATAAGCACCTCGGCAGAAGTAGTTTGGCATAATTGCGTTTAACCGCGTGGGCAACGCCCCGCGATTGGCAGCGAAGCGCGGCCCGATGGGCACGCGGTTAAACGAAGTAACTTCTCCGCTGGTGCTTATCCAATGCCGGTGGCGTGAGCCACCTGAAAACGAGAACCAATAATCAGAGGCCTGAAGGTAGCCACCCATTTTCAATTGGGGTTTCAGAGAATTGCTAGATTTGTTACCCGTGCGTCATGGCTGACGCAGCAACAACGAAAACCGATGCACGGGATTTGAAGATCTCTGAGCAAGCGAACGTCATTGTTGAGCTGACCAAAGTCATAGAACAACTCAAAGAACAGAACAAGCAACTCGAAGAGAAAGTCAAGCGACTCGAAGCATTGCTCG
>JAYUVA010000328.1:0-6248 GCA_043754375.1 Candidatus Kuenenia sp.
ACTTTGATGAAATGTACGATGCGCTGTTTGTGAACCCGTCGCATGTTGTCGGAAAAGGCTGTGTGTGGATTGATAAGATGGTCTTTGACGGCATTATTCATGCTTCGGCAAAAATCATGATCTTCGTGTCCAAATGGGACAAACTGTTTGATGAAGCAGTCGTTGATGGTTTCGTCAACCTGCTTGGAAATTCCACATTTGCCGTTGGCCGTTCGCTGCGAGTCATTCAGACCGGACAACTGCGGCAGTATGTAATGTTTATTGTTGTGGGTGTTGTGGCTCTGTTTGCAATTTTGTTCACGACCTTTCCGGGTTAGACGATGAATCCTGAATTCTTATTGACAGCCATCATTTTCGCCCCCTCTGTCGGCGCGCTCATACTGGCACTGCTGTTTGACAGCAAGAATGCCGAAGCGATGCGATTGTTCGCCTTTGCGACGACCGCCGTCACGTTCGGCCTGACCCTGGTGCTGTGGTTAGGCGAATTTCAGTCCGATGCGCCGGGAATGCAATTGGAAGTTGTGAAGGCCTGGATTCCGACATGGAATGTTTACTATCGCCTGGGAGTTGATGGGATCAGTATGCCGTTGGTGCTGTTGACGAGTCTTATCAGTATGTTGTCAATGGCTGCAAGTTGGAGCATCACGAAACATGTGAAGGGTTACATGGTTCTGTTTCTGCTTCTGGAAACGGGTATGATGGGTGTGTTTCTGGCGCTGGACTTCTTCCTGTTTTATGTGTTCTGGGAAGTCATGCTGTTGCCGATGTACTTCCTGATCGGCGTCTGGGGTGGGCCTCGCAAAGAATATGCTGCCATCAAGTTCTTCCTGTACACACTGGCAGGAAGCGTATTGATGCTTGTTGCAATGCTGATGTTTTACTTCAACAGCGGCGTCCAGGCGGATGGTTTCAATCTGATCAAGCTGGCCGAAGCGGCGACGACTGGTAAGTTGCTGACTCCATCCATGCAGATCACCGCGTTCATCATGCTGTTCATCGGTTTCGCGATCAAACTACCGGCTTTTCCCGTTCACACCTGGTTGCCTGATGCACACGTAGAAGCTCCGACGCCGATCAGTATGATTCTGGCCGGTGTGCTTTTGAAAATGGGTGGCTACGGCATCATTCGCATCGCCTTTCCCTTGTGTCCGTATGGAGCTCAGTACCTGGCGTATGCGATGGTTGCGATTGGCGTGATCAGTATCATTTACGGTGCGTTCGCAGCTCTCGCCCAGACGGACTTCAAACGCCTGGTTGCGTATAGCTCCGTGAGTCACATGGGTTATGTGTTGCTGGGTCTGGCTGTCTGGAAGATCAATGAGCAGACCGGGGAGACGATGAATTCTGAGTATTGGCAGATGGGGTTGAACGGTGCCATGTTCCAGATGATCGCTCACGGGATTTCATCGGCTGGCATGTTCTTTATGGTGGGGGTGATTTACGATCGAGTCCATCACCGCGATCTGAACAAATTCGGTGGCCTGATGGGCAAGATGCCGCTCTACGGTGGGCTGTCGGCTGGTCTGTTCTTCGCTGGCCTGGGGCTGCCTGGTCTGTGCGGATTTATCGGCGAAGTCTTCGTGGTGCTCAGCACATGGAGCTACAATCCCGCTCTGGCAATCGTGGCGGCGTCCGGCGTGATTCTGACTGCGGGATACATTCTCTGGGCCATGCAGCGTGTCTATCTCGGCGCTGAATACAAGGGTCCACATCCTGAGGATCTGACGCCGATGAATATGCGGGAAACGGCAATCGCCGGAACGCTGCTGACACTGGCGGTCATTCTGGGAGTTGTTCCGGCCATCATGTTCAACATGATGACGCCTTCGATCAGCCGCATGGCGAAAGCGGCGGAAGCTGGCTACCAGAAGTCGGCACCTCAGTTGAATCAGGATGAAATGCAGGCTGCTCAGCGCTAAGCATTCGTCGATCCCGTCGTGGTGTGTACCCTGTTCTCTTGTCGGTAAGTTTCAAAATGCTGTTTCCTCAGCTTCTCGATAAACTGATTAATGAAACAACATCGTTGTCGTTGCCAGGCTTCAGCGTCGAGTTGTGCCTGAGTGCTACGATCGTGGCGATGCTGATGATGCGGCTGCTCAACCTTGACCGCTTCATTCCAGCCTCGGTGACTGCGGTCTTTGGAGCATTTGCCGCACTGATCTTTACGTGGCTGCAGTTCCGTCAGATCGGGGCGGCAGATGCCATCGTGTCACAGAAGATTTTTACAGGTTTGTTGATTCATGACACGTTTACAGTCTTCTTCCGCGCATTCCTGTCGCTGTTTCTTTTGCTGACAATCGCGCTGACTTCGCTCACTGGCATCCCGGACAACGAAGACGGTCCGGACTTCTATTCGCTGCTCTTCGGTGCCACGATCGGCCTGATGATCATGGCGAGCGCCAATAGTTTGCTGATGCTGTTTGTCGGCGTGGAAATGGCGAGCGTACCAAGTTATGCGATGGTCGGCTTCCTCAAAGGTCGCAAGCCGAGCAGTGAAGCAGCCTTGAAATTTGTGGTCTACGGAGCTGGTGCGGCCGGTGTGATGTTATATGGAATCAGCCTGATTGCAGGCGTGCTCGGCACCGCCGATATGTCGCTGCTGGCGGCACGTCTTGGTGAAGCGGCTGCTGGCGGATCGGGTGGGCTGAGTGATCCGGAACTGCGAGCCGTATCGCTGGGCATTTTGCTCGTGATGGTGGGTTTGGCCTTCAAGTTGTCACTCGTGCCATTTCATTTCTGGTGTCCGGATGCATTCGAAGGCGCATCTGCCGAAGTTGCCGGGTTTTTGTCCGTGGCTTCCAAGGCCGGAGCGTTTGGACTGCTGGTCCGCTTTGCTCTCGCATTGTCCGGTGCCCCGGGAACAGAATCCCTCATGATCGCGTTTGGTGTCGGGATAGGTTTCATCGCCTGTGTCACGACGACATTCGGCAATCTTGCTGCGTATACTCAGACCAATCTGAAACGCCTGCTCGCTTACTCGACAATCGCTCATGCAGGTTACATGGTGATGGCAGTCTCCGCCCTGCTGGTGATGTCGAATAGTTCCCAAGCCGCCGCCATGCAGATCGATATCAATCGTTCGGTGGAAGGACTTCTGTACTATCTGTTCGTGTATCTGTTTATGAACCTTGGTGCGTTTGCCGTCGTGGCGATTGCCCGCAACCACACGTTCAGTGAAGAAGTGGACAGCTTCAAGGGACTTGTCAGCGAATCGCCGACTCTGTGTATCGTGATGCTGATCTGTATGTTCAGCCTTGTCGGAATGCCGCCGTTCGGGGGATTCATCGGGAAGCTGATGATCTTTGCGTCGGCCTTTAAGGCTGGCGATGTGCATTGGTTCATGTACGTCGTGGTCGCGTTTGGTGCATTGAACACGGTGTTCAGTCTCGTCTATTACATTCGCGTGCTGAAGACGATGTTCATGGATGCACGACCAGTTGACGCCAGACCGGTTCCGGTGCATCTGGGATCTCTGGAATCGATCTACGTGGTTGCTCTTGCCGCGTTTGTGTTTCTGCTCGGTGTTCTGCCACAGTTCCTGAGTGCGACCGCAGGTGCTGCGGCTCAGTCGCTGGTTAAGTACTAGTTTTCGCAGTTGAACTGTTTACTCATACACAGGTTTGTACATGACGTGCCAGGATAATGAAATCCTTCTGAACGGCGTTCTGATTCAGATGGCCCGGAGTTTTCTGCAGTACGTTTCAGAATGTTCTCCGTGGGTCGCTGCTGACGCTGCGTCAGATGAAGCTCAGGTCATTGTTTTAGCCGCCCGCCAGCGACAGGATGTGGCAGACATCGCGGCCCTGTTGGATGCTCGCGAACACTACATCGATTTTGGTTCGTTCCCGACGGAATACACGGACCAGCAGTTTCTGTCATTGCAGTCCATCATGAACCGTCTGAAGCAAAGCCATCAGCTGGTGTGTCATCGAATCAGCACCGCCATCGTGTCCTTCCGCACTGCGGGTGATACTGAGGCTGCTGATTTGCTGACCGCAGTGGAATCCCATGAACGCGATATTTTGCGTGGCATGCACGAGATTGAAATGACGCTCGCGACACATTCTACGGCTGCTGTTTAAGAACCCCTGAAGAAATCTGCGTGGCCGCGCTGTGCCGGGTTCTAAATTGATTTCACAACCCGGCCGCCAAGCCGGCCAGCTCCAGGGCCGAGCTGGATGATGTGGTCGGCGTGGGAGATGAGTGCGGGATCGTGGTCAATCACGATGACGGAATGACCGGTTTGCAGCAGGAATTCCAGGCACGTTCGCAGGCGTTCAATGTCCTGCAGATGCAGGCCACAACAGGGTTCGTCCAGCAGAAACAATGTACGGCCGGATTTCGTGAGTGCCGCAGCTTTGCGATTATGAGCGGCTGTGTCACCGTCTTCGAGCGGAATCCCGGCCAGCAGCGCGGCGATCCTGAGGCGTTGTGCTTCTCCGCCGGACACTGTGCTGAGCGGTTGCCCCAGTCGCAGATAGCCAAGCCCCACCTGACGCACCGCGTTCAGACGTTGCTGAATCTTGTGATGTCCATTGAAGAACGTAAATGCTTCGTCACTGGTCATGCACAGGATTTCGTGCACCGACCGGTCGCGATAGCGGATCTCCAGCACTTCGGGGCGAAATCGACGTCCGCTGCATTCTTCACATGTTGTCTCGATGTCAGCCAGGAACTGCATCGGGACCGTCACCACGCCGCGGCCTTCACACACGGGGCAGCGACCACCGGAAGCGGAGTTGAAACTGAACGTCCCGCGACCAAAGTTGCGTTTCTTCGATTCATGGGTTTCTGCCAACAGCACGCGAATTTCATCAAATACGCCGATCCAGGTCGCCGGAATACTGCGTCGGGATCGTTGTATTGGACTTTGATCCAGCAACAGCACCGTATCGATGTGTTCAAACCCATCGATCCGATCGATTGTTCCATCGCCGCAGGGTGTGTCGTTCAGCTGGAGAAGGCTGCAAAGCTGCGGATACAGAGCATCCACGATCAGGGAACTCTTACCGCTGCCACTGACGCCGGTGATGGCACACAGCACGCCCAGCGGGATTTTCACCGTCAGGTCATCAATGTTGTGACAACGAATGCCGGTCAACGTCAGCCAATGTTCTGTTTGGCGGCGTTGCTTCGACGCTGCTTGCGCAGAGACTGGACTCATTCGCAAGTGCTTCGCTGTCGCAGTATCTGCGTCCAGAAGTTCACCGGGGGCTCCCTGAAAGACGATCGTGCCACCGGAGTCTCCGGCACCGGGACCGAGTTCGACAACGTCGTCAGCCGAGAGAATAAACTCCGGATCGTGCTCAACCACCACAACGGTGTTGCCGCGTTGCTGAAGGTCACGCACGGCTGCAATGATGCGTTTTGTATCGGATGGATGGAGACCGGCGGTGGGTTCGTCGAGAACATACAATGTGTTGACAAGACCGGAACCCAGGGCCGTGGTGAGCGACGCACGTTGAGACTCACCGCCGGAAAGTGTCTTCATGCTGCGATCAAGAGACAGATAATTCATCCCGCAATGGATCAGGAACGCCAACCTTCGATCTGAGTGTTCGAACGCCGGTCGCAATGCCGATTGCAGGTCTGTGGGAAGTGATGAGCGCGACTCTGTGAGCCATGTTGACAGGTCGCCAATCTCCATGCTTGCGACAGCAGGTAACGTCAAACCTCGTAATTGCAATGCCAATGCATTGCAATTGAGTCGATTGCCGTTGCAGGTGAGGCAGCACGTTTCCAACTGCTGGCGTCCTGACTGCCCGCGTTTCTTTGTTCCGGCGGCGTCCGAAGCCACTGCACTGACGCCCGTACCACCGCATTCCGGACAGGCACCCAGGGGCGAAGTGAAACTCAACATTTCCGGCGATGGTTCGGGGAATTCCCGGGCGCAACCGGGACAGATTCGTTTGCCGGAGAACTGTTGCGCGAACCATGCTGTGCCGTCCACGATTTGTACCGGGGAGCTGACGCCGGCCCGCTCGGTGGAGATGGGCTCACCTTCAGTCAAGACCACGCAGTTGCAATCGCCGATTTTCATGGCCGTGGAAATCGACTCCGTCAGTCGATCCGCTTTGACTGCATCTGATTTTAGACGATCGATAATCACCGTCAGCGTTGCTTTCGCGAGGGCAGACTGTCGTTTGCGTGAAGGCGGTGGGACTGCTGGCAGTGATTCCAGTTCCTCCAGCCGGGCCATGCGGTCATTGAAGATGATCCGGGTAAAACCGTTCCGCAACAGGTCCGCG
>JAYUVA010000329.1:0-4300 GCA_043754375.1 Candidatus Kuenenia sp.
GTCGTAATCAAAAGCAGTCCGTCTTTCACAATCCAGGTGAGTTGTGGATCTGTCTGCGACAGAACGTAGTCAAGGAAGCTGGCGATCGTCATGCTGCCTTCATGGATTTCAATGTCCTTGATGATGACGTCCTCAAGAGTAATTGAATCTGCATCGAGGGCAGACCAGTCTGGTCGGATGTCATTCCATCCTTCGTATCCTTCGGCCACGCCGGTTGACAACTGATCGAGAATATCGGTGAGCGGGTTTTCACCCGGATAACTAAAGGGCCCCAGCGCGTCGTTCTGCATCATTTCGTTCATCCGCCGCTCCGATTCACGTTCAACCCGCCTTGAGAACTCCGCCGTCTTGCCGCCCGTTGGCTTACGCAGTTTCGCGGCCGAAGCTTCGGATACTGTCGCCGGTTCGCGAGCGGTTGTTGAACCCACGGTCGCAGCAACCTGGGCACTCCCAAACGGATCGGTGGATGTCACCGTTAGCGTTTGTTCAGACAGTTCCGTGACACCCGCAACTGCCTGTATTGCATCTTCCGCAACGGCAGCCACTCCTCCGTCGCGAACGCCATCCTGAAAAGCCAGCAGATGCGTCATTCCCCAGAGTCCGGTTGCCACGACGAGACCTGCGGCGATTGTCAGCCCTATTTTGCTCATGAAAGGAATTCCTGTTGAGGTGAGTAATTTCAATTGTGCCACTTCCGCTGCGTTCAGGGCAGCGAGTTCCTGCGATACCATGCCGGGCGCTCCCAGACTGATGGCTTTTTGAATCAATGCCGGCGTTGCTGCCGACGCGGATGACTGCACGTACGCAGTCGCCATCGCCAGCACGCCCACTTCCACTCCACGTCGAGCCAATCGGACACGCAACATGCGGCGTGCGTCACGAATCCGGCCATCGACCGCCCCCTTGCTTTCATTCAACTGATCTGCGATTTCCTGATTTGTCTGCTGAGCGAAGTAGCTCATGACCAGCACGTCTCGATACTTCTGCGGCAGTTGGTTCAGTTCTTCGTCAAGGGATGCCAGGTCGCTGGCTTGAGCAATCAAATCCAGTGGATCAGGTTCCGATGCCGGAACCTGATCAGGCAACGGTTGCGTCATTGTTCGTTTCCTTAGCCGCACCAGTCGTACCGAAGCCCTCCATGCCACACTGTACAGCCAGCCGGTCAGCGAGCGACATTCGAAGATGCTCGCAGGTCGCTGCGCCAGGGCAAGAAACGTCGCCTGGAATGCATCATCCACATCCGGCGACTGCCCGACAACTCGTCGGCAGACCGACATCACCAGCGTCGCATGTCGTTGGACGATGGCCGCAAACGAAGCTTCATCCCCATCGAAAATGAACCGCCGCAGCAGGTCGCGATCCGATGGCAATGCAATTTCGCATGCGTTGCTTTCCAAGGAATGTGTCATGGCTGACATTTAAGTGTCACCCGACGCGCGTTTGCTGCGCAAAAGTTGGTAAAATTGTCAAAGTCGCTGAAAATGACGTGTTTTGACTATTTTCCGTACCTTGGACATTCATGTCCGAGATATTTACCAGACAATCCTCCACCGACGATTGACTGTCGTTGCAGGACGCATTTTCCGGTGGGAAGAATTGCTCGGTGATACGACGGACATGAATGTCCATCCTACTCAACTCCTTAATGTTCTTCCCCGCGCCACACAACCTTGGTATGGCTCATTAAATCGTGCAATGCCTTCTTGTCTGCCCTGAAGAAGCACAGCAGGAATCCAAGATAGAACGTCAACGCCGTGACAAACGCCGAGGCGGCTCGACCAAATGCCTGTTGACGTGTCATCGGTTTATTATCATCCCGCAGTGCCATCAGCCCGATGCTGGCTTTACCCAAAGTCGCGCGCGACGCGCCGGATTCCATTGATGCGAAATAAAATCCCGTCAGCAGCAGTGAAGCGATCGATTGCACGCCCAATTGCAGAAGGGCGGCTGCGCCCCAGCCGTAGAAGCTGAACAGCAAGCCAAAGAGTGTGCCGATGAATCCGCCCACCAGTCCCAGCAGATTCACGATGACGAGGTCGATCATGAACGCCAGGAAGCGTGGCCCAAAGCCAGCGGTTTCCAGGTCCGGAAATTCATTCACCAGCGACAGGTCGGGCTTGAAGTAGACGCCATACAGTCCGACGACACGCATCATGAACACTGCGGGAAACGACATCAGGCCGCAGATGATGAAGAACACAAGGAAGCAGAACGTGAAGACCAGTGGCATCTGGTAAAACAAAAATTGAAAGTTTCCTTCCCCCATATCCATGATGTTGGCTTTTGTCCAAACCAGAAATGCGGCTTCCTGCGTCATCAGCCATGCAATAATCTGGCGGCCTGCCACAATCATTGTGATGGCCACACCCAGCGGGACCAGAAAGACCATAAACAGGTTGAGCATAAAGATGTACATGGACGGCCCGAAGGTTTTGAAGAAATCCCTTGCCATCCACCACAACAGCCATCCGCGATAATGGTAATTCTGAGTCATATGAATCACAGCGGCTGGCAGCACCAGCAGCGGAATCAGCATGAGTACGGCAGTGACGATGGCGGAGGCAATGTGTTGGTTCAAGAGTCCGAGGACTCCCGAAATCCAAAGGAATGGCATTAAGAGAACCGTAGGCCAGACGTAAAAACGAAAGCCCATCGTCAGATTGCCGAAGAAGTCCATGGGGAATCGCTTGATGCGTTTTTCACCTGACATTGTCAGTTTTGTGATCGTGATCGCCAGTGTCCAGGCCCAGCCACCGAAACCCAGTTGAAACACGACCGTCAGAAAAATCCAGAATGCAGACGGTGGTTCGAACCACGGCTGCACGTGTGGCGCACGCAGTTCGATGACACTCCCGGCCACTGTGTAGTAGGTCCCGTCATAGACGGCCTTTGACCCCTTTTCTTTCGGCACAGTCAGTGTCAGATAGTTGCCGTTGATCTTGATGTTAGTCTTGTCTGCGTCGGCACTCGCCTGAAGTTCGGCTGTCCGTACCCTGACGTAATAGCCTAATGAGTAGAGACACGTCAGCGACATTGATAACGTCATCGACCAGATCATCGCCGTGCGAACACCATAACCCCAGTGCTTCTTCAGAAACTTCCAGCCGTTGCTCCAGATGGCTCCGTAAAATTCTTCCGGTGGTGGTCCCTTGCGTTCGTACCGGATCCGCTGCCGTGCGCTCAACGCGCCAGTGGCGATCGTCACACCACACTTCGGACATTCGACAGCATCAAGATCGACCGGTCGCGCACATCCGGGACACACTCTTCTTTTGGTGTCTTCCGCGCTCCGCAGATCAAGATTTTCAAGCGCATCACGAGGCGTGCTTTCAGCTTCTTCCTGCTGCGACGGGCGGGCCTTGGCAGCAGGACGATCACCTTTCGGCACCGGAACGCGGACTCGTTCTCCGCACTGCTTGCACTTAACGATTTTCCCTGCTGCCTGATCGGACACATTCAGAACTGTTTCGCAGGCCTTGCAGCGAACTTTGATGGGCATGAGCTATCTCGTGAAATCTCGGGACGCGGACGAAGCGTATCAGCAGACCGGAATCTAACAGACCCGCAGAACCACACAACATACCTGGCTTTAAAAAAGGGGTCAGGATCCAATAGCCAAATGGCCCAAAGGGTGCTCCGCACTATTGGTTCCTGACGCCTTTTTTAAAGCTGCTTTGCCGCAACACGCTATTCGAATCGCACGTCAAATGGCAGAATCATCAGCACCGGTTCATCGGCGATCTGGCGCAACACGGAGAAATGTCGCAGGGCCGGAAGAACGGATTCCGGCAGCAATGCGGCCAATTCCGCCAGCGGCTGACTGGCCGGAGTTGTCTGCCCCATGAGCATTTCCAGTGGACTTTGTGCCTTTGGCAGGTCTTCCAGTTCCAGTTTACCCGCTTCATCGCCAACCAGCTTCCGCGTGTAAGCGACAGCATCTGCCAGCGTGCCAAGCTGATCCACCAAGCCGAGTGCCTTCGCCTGACGACCTGTATAGACGCGGCCGCGGGCCAATTCCTCCAAAGCCGCATAGTCCATGTGTCGCCCCGCCGCCGCCTTCTGGGTGAACTGTTCATAGACGGTATTGAGCATCCGCTGCATCGTATCGCGTTCAGAATCTGAAAACGGCGCAACGGAACTCATCACACCGCTGTTCTTGCCGCGTTGAATCACGGATGTCGTGACACCAAACTTCTTCATCAGACCATCCAGTGCGATCTTCCCGCCGAGGACCCCGATGGACCCGGTCAGCGTCCCGGGTTCCGCAAAGATCTCATCCGCTCCCATCGAAATGTAGTAA